>NZ_JBEOWS010000071.1:0-31897 GCF_040296125.1 Streptomyces sp. NPDC002265
TCCGCCCCCCCCCCCCCCGGGCCGCTGGTCCACACTTGGGGGGGCCCCGCCCAACCCCGGCGCCGCGGCCCCCTCATCGTGTCCACGGACATCCGGCACGGGCACGGTCCCGGCTCCGGCACCCTCTCCGGCCCGCGTTCCCGGCGCGCCCTCCGGCCCGCGGCAGCGGCACAAAGGGAGCACAACCACCTCACAGGTGAGGATTGCATTCCGCAGGTCACGGGTATGACGGGCTACGACCTTGGTGCACAGTCCGGCCGCCCGGAGGGACTCGACATGATCTTGGAAGCTCTCGCTTCCGCCATGCTCGGCGTGGCGCTCGCGTGGGCGGCGGACCGCCGCTTCTCCCACCGCCTGCCGAACCGGGCCTTCGTCTTCGCGACGGGCCTCGCCGGAGCGCTCTTCGGTGACTTCATCACCCACAGCGCGGTGGGACCCGACAGCCTCCTGCCGAGCCTGCTCGGCGCGGCGGTGGTCTCCGCCGCCTCGCTCTCGCTGCTGCTGCGCCCCGCGGGAAGACTCCGGCGGCGATCGGCACCGGCGTGACCGCCGAACACGCCGACGGCCGCCGGGAACCCCACGGGAACGAGAACCACGTAAAGGACGTGGGCCAGGACATGGACCAGGACCAGGGCCAGCGTCAGGACCAGGGCTGAGCGGTCCTGACGCCCCGGCCGGGGTCCGTCCTAGGCGGCCAGGCCCAGCGCGGCCATCCGCTTGGTGTGCGCCTCGGTGATCCGGGAGAACATCCTGCCGACCTCGGCGAGGTCGAAGCCGTCCGCGACCCCGCCGACCAGCATCGTCGACAGCGCGTCCCGCTCGGCGACCACACGCTGGGACTGGGACAGGGCCTCACCCATCAGCCGGCGCGCCCACAGCGCGAGCCGTCCGCCGACCCGCGGGTCGGCGTCGATGGCCGCGCGCACCTTCTCCACGGCGAACCCCGCGTGTCCGGTGTCGTCGAGGACGGCGAGGACCAGTTCGCGCGTGTCCGCGTCGAGGCGGGCCGCGACCTCACGGTAGAAATCGCTGGCGATCGAGTCGCCGACATACGCCTTGACCAGCCCCTCCAGCCAGTCCGAGGGCGCCGTCTGCCGGTGGAAGCCGTCGAGCGCGGCGACGAAGGGCTCCATCGCCTGGGTCGGCTCGGCACCGATCTCGGTGAGCCGGTTGCGCAGCCGCTCGAAGTGGTGGAACTCGGCCGACGCCATCTTCGCCAGCTCCGCCTTGTCCGCGAGCGTCGGCGCCAGCTTGGCGTCCTCCGCGAGCCGCTCGAACGCCGCCAGCTCGCCGTAGGCCAGCGCGCCGAGCAGATCCACGACCGCTGCCCGGTACTGCGGCTCGGCGGAGGCCCGCGCCCAGTCCTGGGCCGCGATCCCGGTGCGCTCGGCGGATCCGGCGGCCTGCGCGGACCCGGTGGTTTCGGTGGACTCGGCGGCGGTTTCGGGGGCGTTCTCGGGCTTGTCAGAGCTCGTCATGAAGCGCACAATAGCCCGCCCGCCGCGTGACGGAAGTCCCTGGTCATTCAGTAGGACCACGCCGACGCGAATCGGTGTGACGGTGACTACGTGACCGAATCGGCCATCACGTGTGCGCGATTCCGGGGTATGGTGGTAATGCGCCTGCTGGTACTGAGCCGTACCTCGACAGGCCGCACGTATGAGGATGCCCGGTCGGTGGCCCGATCGGCTCCGACCCGACAGCCCTCCCTGACCGTACGGCACTGCGCGTACGACGATCGGAGGGAACCCTCAGCGGTTCGAGCGCTAGAGCGTCGGCAGTGGTCCCGCGCCCTTCGGCCCGCCAGCAAGGCGGCCGACGTCCCCGGCACGGTCCCGACACGACCCCCGCGCTCGCCTCGCACCGCCCACACAGAAGAGGCAGCACCCTGACTACGTTCCGAGAGCTCGGGATCCTTCCCGAGACCGCCGAAGCCCTTGAGGCCGTCGGCATCATCAACCCCTTCCCCATCCAGGAGATGACGCTCCCCGTCGCCCTCACCGGCACCGACGTCATCGGCCAGGCCAAGACCGGCACCGGCAAGACGCTGGGCTTCGGCCTCCCGCTCCTCGAGCGCGTCACCGTCCCCGCCGACGTGGAGGCCGGGCGCGCCAAGCCCGAGGCCCTCACCGAGGCGCCGCAGGCCCTCGTCGTCGTCCCCACCCGCGAGCTGTGCACGCAGGTCACCAACGACCTGCTGACCGCGGGCAAGGTGCGCAACGTGCGCGTCCTCGCGATCTACGGCGGCCGGGCCTACGAGCCCCAGGTCGAGGCCCTCAAGAAGGGCGTCGACGTCGTCGTCGGCACCCCGGGCCGGCTGCTGGACCTCGCGGGCCAGAAGAAGCTCGACCTCAGGCACGTGAAGTCGCTCGTCCTCGACGAGGCCGACGAGATGCTCGACCTGGGCTTCCTGCCCGACGTCGAGAAGATCATCAACATGCTGCCGCCGAGGCGTCAGACGATGCTGTTCTCGGCGACCATGCCGGGCGCGGTCATCGGCCTGGCCCGTCGCTACATGTCGCAGCCCACGCACATCCGCGCCACCGCGCCGGACGACACGGGCGCGACCGTCGCGAACATCGCGCAGCACGTCTTCCGCGCGCACTCGATGGACAAGCCGGAGATGGTCGCCCGCATCCTCCAGGCCGAGGGCCGCGGACTGGCGATGATCTTCTGCCGTACCAAGCGCACGGCCGCCGACATCGCCGAGCAGCTCCAGCGCCGCGGCTTCGCCTCCGGCGCGGTCCACGGCGACCTCGGCCAGGGTGCCCGCGAGCAGGCGCTGCGCGCCTTCCGCAACGGCAAGGTCGACGTCCTGGTCTGCACCGACGTCGCCGCGCGCGGCATCGACGTCGAGGGCGTCACCCACGTCATCAACTACCAGTCGCCCGAGGAGGAGAAGACGTACCTGCACCGCATCGGCCGTACCGGCCGTGCGGGCGCCAAGGGCATCGCGATCACCCTCGTCGACTGGGACGACATCCCGCGCTGGCAGCTGATCAACAAGGCGCTGGAGCTGGACTTCAACGACCCGCCGGAGACGTACTCCACGTCCCCGCACCTCTTCGAGGAACTGAACATCCCCGCGGGCACCAAGGGTGTCCTGCCGCGGACCGAGCGCACCCGCGCCGGGCTCGACGCGGAGGTCCTGGAGGACCTCGGTGAGCCGGGCGGCCGCGCGGCGCGCGGTCGTGGCGGCCGCGGTGACCGTCCCGACCGGGGCGGCGACCGCAGCGAGTCCCGCTCGGCCGACAACGAGCGTCCGGCCCGTACGCCGCGTCGCCGTCGCCGCACCCGTGGCGGTACGCCGCTGGACGCGACGCAGCCGGTGACGTCCGAGGCGAGCAGCGCACCCGCGGTCGAGCGGACGTCCGCGACGGAGGAGGGCACCGCCCCGCGCACCCCGCGCCGTCGTCGCCGCACCCGCAGCGGTCCGGGCCCGGAGGCGACGCCGGCCACGGCGACGACCACCGAGTCCCCGGTCGCGCAGACCGCCGCCGCGGTCGTGGAGGACACGGTCCTCGACACCCCGCAGGCCGCGGAGCGTCCGCGCCGTCGCCGCACCCGCAGGTCCGCGGAGGCGCCCGTGACGGTGGAGACGCCGGTGACCCCGGTCGGGACCGCCCAGGTCGCCGAGTCGGCGCCGGCCGAGCCCGTCGAGGCGCCGGTCAGCACGCCGCGCCGCCGTACGCGCAAGGCGACGGCTGCCGTGGAGACGGCCGCCGACTCCGCGCAGGCGGCTGTCGACACCGCGGAGGCGACCGAGGCCAAGCCCCGCCGCACCCGTAAGGCCACCGCGACCGCGCCGGAAGCGCCGGCCGTGGACACCGCGGAGGCCGTCGAGGCGCCGGTCGCCACGCCGCGCCGCCGCACCCGCAAGGCCGCCGAGCCCGAGACGACGGCCCCGGCCGACATCCCGGCGCAGACCGCGCAGGAGCCGGAGCCCAAGCCGCGCCGCACCCGCAAGACCGCGGCGGCCAAGGCCACGGAAGCAGCGGCCGAGACGGCCGTGGACACCGCGGAGGCGACCGAGGCCAAGCCCCGCCGCACCCGCAAGGCCACCACCACCGCGACCACCGCGACCACCCCGGAAGCGACGGACACGGCCGACACCACGGAAGCCAAGCCGCGCCGCACCCGCAAGACCGCGGCGGCCAAGGCCACGGAAGCAGCGGCCGAAGCGGCCGTGGACACCGCGGAGGCGACCGAGGCCAAGCCCCGCCGCACCCGCAAGACCGCGGTAGCCAAGGCCACGACGACGGCAGCCGACATCCCGGCGCAGACCGCGCAGGAGCCGGAGCCCAAGGCGCGCCGCACCCGCAAGACCGCGCCCGCCGCCCCGGCGGAGGGCGCCGAGCCCGAGGCCAAGCCGAGGGCGCGTCGCACCCGTAAGGTCGCGGCCTCGGCCGACGCCACGGAGAGCTGAGCACAGCTGAGCCGAACCCGGATGCCCGGTCCACTCGTGTGGGCCGGGCATCCGGCGTTCCCGCCCTTGTGCCTTGCCGATAGCCTCACCTCGTGACCGACCCCACCGCCTTCGACACGCCCCCCGGCGCTCGCGCCTACCCGCTGCGCACGGCCCGCGGCGAGTTCGCCGTCGTCGACATGCCCGCGGCCACCGGAGCCGAGGCGCGGGGCATCGCCCTGATGCTGCCCGGATTCACGGGGAGCAAGGAGGACTTCAACCTGGTGCACGGCTCGCTCTCGCGGCGCGGGTACCGGACCGTCGCCGTGGACGGGCGCGGGCAGTACGAGTCCGACGGGCCTGCCGAGGACGAGTCGACCTACGAACAGGGCGAGTTGGCGCGGGACGTGCTGGCGCAGGCCGAGGCGCTCGGCTCTCGCGTCCATCTCGTCGGGCACTCGCTCGGCGGCCAGATCGCGCGCTCCGCCGCCCTGTTGGACCACTCCCCCTTCCGTACGCTCACCCTCGTCGCCTCGGGTCCCGCCCAGATCTCCGCCTCCCAGGAGGCGCGTGTGAAGCTGCTGCGCGAGGCGCTGGCCGTGATGACGATGCCCGAGGTCTGGGAGGCGATCCAGGCCATGGGTCCGCCCGAGGAGGTCGGCGGTCCGGCCCGCGGCCCGGGCACCCAGGAGCAGTTGCGGCGCCGCTGGCTGAACACCAAGCCCGCCCAACTCCTCGCGACGGGACGCCAGTTGTGCAGCGAACCGGACCGGATCGGTGAACTCGCCGCCCTGCCGCTGCCGTTCCACGTCCTGTCGGGCGCCCGCGACGACACCTGGCCGCTGGCACTCCTGGACGAGATGGCACAACGGCTCGGCGCGCACCGGACGGTGGTGCCCGGCGCCGAGCACTCGCCGAACGTGGACCAGCCGCTGCCGACCGCCGACGCTCTCGCCGACTTCTGGGACAGGCACCCGCACTAGTGCCGCGGGACCGACGCCCGCCGGTACTGCGTCCGGTACTGCGTCTAGTACTGCGTCTAGTACTGCGTCTGCAAGTGCTCCCAGAAGCCGTCCCGCAGGGCGCGTCGCAGGTCCGACTGGCCGCGCAGCGAGTACGCGAGGAGCTGCTCGGCCTCGACCAGCAGGTCCTGGTCCACCGAGCCGGGGAGGTAGGGATGGCCGGGCAGCAGTTCCACCAGGGTGTCCCGGCCCCGCGCCGCCAGCCACTTCGCCGCGATCTGGGCACCCACGAAGCGGACGTCCTCGCGTGAGGGCCGGGCGGCCGCCGACGACGCCTCGTAGGTCGCGGCCGTGCGCCGGGACACGTACGGCTTGAAGAAGTCGAGGTCGAGCGTGCGCTGGCTGTCGACCTCCCACAGGAGGGGCTCGGCCTGGTTGCGGCCCTCGGGGGCCTCGATGCCCCACAGGTGCACCCGGGCGCCGTACCCCTGCGCCGCCTCGACGGCCGACACCAGGTCCTCGTCCCCGCCGAGCAGCGCCGCGTCGCTGATGGCGCGGTGCCGGGCGAGCGACTCCAGATCGGTGCGGATCAGGGAGTCGACCCCCTTCTGCTGGTTGTTGGCGTTGAGGTTGCCCAGGCGCACCTTCACGTCCGGCAGCTCCGCGATGGACTGCTGCTCCGCGGTGTGGATGCGGCGCCGGGCGCCGTCGTACCAGTAGACCCGCAGCAGCCTGCTGTCCGCGAAGATCGTGCGGGCGCGGTCGATGAGCGCGTCGATCAGGCCCTCGGCGTCGAGGTCGAAGGACCGGCGGTCCTCGGTCCCGGCCACCAGCCGGCCGGCCGCCGCGTACAGGTATCCGGCGTCGACGAAGATCGCGTGGGTCGAGGGCGTCTTCGCCACCTCGGCGAGCATGCGCTGGAGCAGTTCGTTCGTACGGTCGATGCGGGCGGTCAGGTCCGCGAGGTCGTCGTTCATCGCCTCCATTGTCCCGGCGGTCACGCTGCGAACACAACCGGTCCCATTCAGTCTCCGCAAACCTCTTTACCGGTCAGTAGTTAGACGTTCGAAAAATTTCTTTAGCGTAGGGAATGTTTGTAACACGCAGCGCGTTGACTCCGTACGTAACAGGGGCACAGACGGCCCCTGTTCATGCCACCAAGTAGTTCTCCTCAGGAGGATGACCAGACGAAGGGGAAGCCCATGCGCTTCGAAATCCTGCGACTCGACGACATCGACGGCACGCCCGTGGACTGCACCGTCGTGGACGCCGCCTCCGTCAACGGGATCGTTCAGCAGGCCGCCGCCATCGGGCAGCGCCTGTGGATCCGTCCGGCCGACACCACGGCCTCATAACGCGGATCACCATCCACAGATTTCAGAGCCCCGTGGGGCGCCGGAACGACCGGCACCCCACGGGGCTCTGTGCATGGCGCCGCGTCCGCGGCCCGGGCGGCCTCAGCCCGCCCGGATCACCTGGGTGACACCGTTGATGATCTGCTGCACGGCGATCGCGGACAGCATCATGCCCGCGAGCCGGGTCACCAGGACCACACCGCCGTCCTTGATCACCCGGATGATCAGCAGCGAGTACCGCATCACCAGCCACAGCACGACATGGATGGCGAGGATCGCCGACCACACCGAGACCTGCGAGGCCACGCTGTCGGCCTTCTGCACGGCGAGGATGACGGACACGATCGCGCCCGGGCCCGCCAGCAGCGGCATGCCCAGCGGTACGAGCGCCACGTTGACGTCCTTGGTCTGCTTCGGCTCGTCGGTCTTGCCGGTGAGCAGATCGAGCGCGATGAGCAGCAGCAGCAGACCGCCGGCGATCATCAGCGCCGGCACGGACACATGGAGGTAGTTCAGGATCTGGTGGCCGAGCAGCCCGAAGACGGCGATCACCCCGCCGGCCACGCACACGGCCTGGAAGGCCATGCGCTTCTGCACCTTGCCGGGGCGGCCGGCGGTCAGGGCAAGGAAGATCGGGGTGATCCCGGGGGGATCCATGATGACAAAAAGGGTCAGAAAGAGAGAGCCGAAGACGGCGACGTCGAACATGTGTGAAGAAGCCTTGCGGAAGTGAGCAGACGGGTGGGACAGGGCGCGAGGACGATCCTCAGGCTCCGCCGGTCCCCGGCACGGGGAACGCCCCGGTCGCCCGCCGGGTGATCTCCCCGTACACGTCGGGGTGGGTGGTGTACGCGCCGAGCGCCACGGTCTTGCGGCTGCCGTGGTAGTCCGAGGACCCCGTGACCAGCAGGCCGAGGTCGGCGGCCAGGCCGCGCAGGCGCACCCGCGTGTCCTCGTCGTGGTCCATGTGGTCGACCTCGATGCCGTCCAGGCCGGCGGCGGCCAGCTCGGCGATCGTGGACTCCGGCACCGTGCGGCCGCGCTTGGCGGCGGCCGGGTGCGCGAACACCGTGACTCCACCGGCGGCCTTGACCAGCCGGATCGCCTCGAACGGGTCGGTCTCGTGCTTCTCCACGAAGGCACGGCCGCCGTCGGCCAGCCAGTCCTGGGTGAACGCGTCGCCCACGCTCGGTACGACGCCCAGCTCCACCAGCGCGGTCGCGACATGCGGCCGTCCGACGGAACCGTCACCGGCAATCCGCGCGACCTGCTCCCAGGTGACGGGCACGCCCAGCTCGTTCAGCTTGGCGATCATGCCCTGGGCCCGCGGCACGCGGTCGTCGCGCACCAGCTCGCGCTCGGCGAGCAGGGCGGGCTCCTCGGGGTCGAAGAGGTAGGCCAGCATGTGCATGCTGACGCCGTCGACGCGGCAGGACAGCTCGGCGCCGGTGACCAGCGTGAGCCCCTGCGGCAGCGCGGCGGTCGCCTCGGCGTACCCACGGGTGCTGTCGTGGTCGGTCAGCGCGACGACGTCCAGTCCGGCCGCGGCGGCGTTGCGCACCAGTTCGGCCGGGGTGTCCGTACCGTCGGAGGCGGTGGAGTGGCAGTGCAGGTCGATGCGCACGACGCGGACTCCAGACGGTGACGGGGCGGGCGGGACGGAAGCGGACGCTCAAGCATAGCGGGAGCACGACCCCCGCCTGTCACACCCGAAGCCCTGCTGCGCCCCCTACACGAGCCGTACCGCGAACCCCGGCTGCCGCGTGGCCCTAAGGCTCCAGCAGCCGTGGCGACAGGGCGCCGCAGGGCACCAGGTCCAGTTCGGCCCCGGCGTCACGCAGGTCGGTCAGCACGAGTTCGTCGTACATCAGCAGCCCCGACTGCTCCGGCCACACCACCGCCCAGAGCCACAGCCCGAGCGCCTCGCCTGCGAACACGACACGGTCCACGGGAGCGCCGGTGACATGCCAGAGCGGGGTCGGGCGGCCCGCGGCCAGCACCTTGGCCTGGGGCGGCTTCTCGACGTTCAGGTACGGCCCCGGATCCGGGCCGTCGATGCCCGCGTAGCGGGCGCCGAGGCCGACCCCGAGCTCCTCCGCGACCAGGATCAGCTCCCCCATGCCGCCGAGCGGGCCGGGTCCGGAGCAGGCCACGGCGGTGGCACGGCCGCCGCTGCGGTCGTCACCGGCGTACGCCACTCCCGTGAAGAGCCAGCCGACCGGCAGCGGCCACGGCATCCACACCGGCACCTGGGTGCGGTGCACCACGACACTGAGGGCCTCGACGCTGGGCGGGATCACGGGCTGAAGCGGATGCACCGCGCCATGGACATCGCACTGCCAGGAATCGGCGAAGAGTCCGGGAGCCCTGACCCGGCCACCACACTTCGGGCAACTGGGTTCGCCCCTCATAGGGCCCCACGGTCCTACCCCGGCACGCCCACGTCAAGGACGATCACCCGTCCGGAGGGAACCCGCGCCGGTCCGTCACCGGCCGGCCCACGCCGAAAACTACGTGCATGTTGCATTAATTAGCCGTGCTAATCTAATGTTTGCATATACCAACCATCTTCCTTCCTCGATCGGAGAACCCAATGGACCCCTTCGACGCCGGAGCCGGCGGCCTCCTGCGACAGCCCAGGGCGGTCTGGGCGACAGCCGGGGCCTCGGTCGTCGCGTTCATGGGTATCGGCCTCGTCGACCCGATCCTGCCGTCCATCGCCCAGGGCCTGAACGCCACGGCCAGCCAGGTCTCCCTGCTCTTCACCTCGTACTTCCTGATCACCGCCTTCGCGATGCTGGTGACCGGCTTCGTCTCCAGCCGCATCGGCGGCCGCAAGACCCTGCTGCTCGGCCTCGCCTTCGTCGTGGTCTTCGCGGGCCTCGCGGGCACCTCGGGCTCGGTCGCCGAACTCGTCGGCTTCCGGGCCGGCTGGGGTCTGGGCAACGCGCTCTTCGTCTCCACGGCCCTCGCCGTGATCGTCGGCGCGGCGGCCGGCGGCAGCGCCGCGGCGATCCTGCTGTACGAGTCCGCCCTGGGCCTCGGCATGGCGTGCGGCCCGCTGCTGGGCGCCCTGCTCGGCAACGCCAGCTGGCGCTACCCGTTCTTCGGCACCGCGTTCCTGATGGCGGTCGGCTTCCTGTGCATCACCGTGTTCCTCAAGGAGCAGCCGAAGCCGGCCCGAAGGACCTCGCTGCTCGACCCGATCAAGGCACTCGGGCACGGCGGTCTCGCCTCGGCCGCGGTCTCGGCGTTCTTCTACAACTACACGTTCTTCACCGTGCTGGCCTTCACCCCCTTCGTGCTGGACATGACCCCCTACAGGTCGGGAGCCGTGTTCTTCGCCTGGGGCGTGCTGCTGGCCGTCTTCTCGGTGCTGGTGGCCCCGCGGATGCAGGCGCGGTTCGGCTCGCTGAAGGTGCTCGGCGGCTCGCTCGTCCTGCTCGGCGCCGACGTGCTCGTCCTCGGCTACGGCGACCACACCACTGCCGTCGTCTGCACCGTCCTGTCCGGTGCCTTCATCGGGGTGAACAACACCGTCTACACCGAGCTGGCGCTCGGCGTCTCGGACGCGCCGCGCCCCGTGGCGAGCGCGGGCTACAACTTCGTCCGCTGGTTCGCGGCCGCCGCCGCGCCCTTCTTCGCACCGAAGATCGAGGAGTGGAGCAACGTCCACATCCCGTTCGTGGTCGCGGCGGTCACGGCCGTCGTCGGCGCGGTGGTGGTCTTCGTGCGACGCGACGCGCTGACGCTCCCCCACTCTCGGCTTCACTCGAGCGGGGGGACCCCCATGGCGGAAGAACTGGAGACCCGGCACGCGGCCGAGGACGGCGTCGCCGTCTTCGCGGGCTGAGCCCCGCGCACGCGGCACGCACGCGTCGAACGCGCCGCATCGAAAGCGTCGCGTCAACCGGCGCTTTCCGGGCAGGTGTTGGTGACCTTGCTCACTCCAGCGGGACGGACCTGCGGGACGGATCCCGCAGGTCCGTCCCGTTCGTCAGCCAGCGCTCCTGGAGCGCCTGGGCGCCGTGCACGCGCTTCCAGGCGGCCTCGTTCGGGGTCATGGGGAGCAGCGGCAGGAACCGTACGGGGTCGAGCGGCTCGTCCAGTTCCAGATCCTCGACCAGCCCGCCCGGCTCGGCGACCAGGACCGAGGTGAACGGGGCGCCCGGCCACAGCGGCTCCCCCACGTCGAGCGAGGCGCCCGGGGTCACGATCAGCCCCTCGACCTGCGGGGAAGCGGCGAGCACGGCGAGGGAGCGCAGCACCTTGTCGGTGTCGGCGACCCCGTCGCGGACGGACAGGACCAGCTCGGCGCGGGGCCCCTTGACCGGGTCGGCGACCATCGCGGTGGGGTCCGCCATGGGCTGCGCGGACATGCCCAGCGTGGCGTAGCGGACGACGGCACCCTCTCTGGAGTCGTCCCGGAACCGCAGCACCTCGATGCGGTCCGTGCCGAGGAAGGTGACCGCGGCGCGCGCGTCCGGCTCGCCCAGCGCGGTACACAACCGGGCCTCCACCAGTGGAAGAACATCAGCCATGCGGTGAGCATAGAACTCGTCAGCACAGGGCAAAGCAGCGACTTGACACTTCAGTCGGCTGATACTCTTGCCCGGTGGTTCGGGGCAGCGCGCTGAAGCGTCGCGATCAAGTCCCGACGCCGATGGGACTCCCTTACGAGGGACCGGCCGGAGGAGGTGGGGCTGCAATGGACCGAAGTCGACCTGGCAGTACCACCCGCTCTTCCGGCCGCTGATGTAGCTGCTCTGGCTCTGGCTGGCTGCCACCTCTCGCATCCGTATCACTACGGAAGAGCACTTTCGTTTCGTCTTGCCTGATCTGTCTGATCTGAATCAGCAGCGAAGCTCGCCACCGCGACGGTGCGGTGCTCCCCGCTTTGTGGACGTGCCAAACATCCTTCCCCTGCTCCAGGGCAGGGAGACGCCTCCAGGACGTCCCCATTCCGGGCAGTTCCACCCGTGCCCCGGCGGCCTTTCGTTGCTCGTTGCGAAGGAGCCTGCCCATGTCGATGATCCGCGAACTGCGCGCCGCGGTCCGCCCGTCCCGCGTCTCGCTGCGCAAGGACGGTGTACACAAGGACAGCCCGCGGCTGGACGGCGGTGCCTACGACACCACCCGCGACCCCTCGACGCCGTCCGCCGTGGTCGACTGCGCCGTCTACCGCGACGGGGCCCGCGTCGCCACCGCGGCGCCGCTGACCCCGCACGAGGCGATGCGCCTGGTGCGTCGCGACGGCGGTTTCGTGTGGATCGGTCTGCACGAGCCGACCGAATCCGAATTCGCCGGTATCGCAAGCGAGTTCGGGCTGCACCCGCTGGCCGTGGAGGACGCCGTGCAGGCGCACCAGCGGCCGAAGCTGGAGCGCTACGACGACTCGCTGTTCACCGTGTTCAAGACCATCCACTACGTCGAGCACGACCGGCTCACCGCCAACAGCGAGGTCGTCCAGACCGGCGAGGTCATGTGCTTCACCGGCCGGGACTTCTTCATCACCGTCCGGCACGGCGGCCAGGGCTCGCTGCGCGCGCTGCGCCACCGGCTCCAGGACGACCCGGAGTTGCTCGCGAAGGGCCCCTCGGCCGTGCTGCACGCCATCGCCGACCATGTCGTCGACGGCTACATCGCGGTCGCCGACGCCGTGCAGGACGACATCGACGAGGTGGAGACCGAGGTGTTCTCGCCGGGCCGCAAGGGCGCCCCGCGCGGCACGGACGCCGGCCGGATCTACCAACTCAAGCGCGAGGTACTGGAGTTCAAGCGCGCGGTGTCGCCGCTGCTGCGGCCCATGCTGCTGCTGAGCGAGCGGCCGATGCGGCTGGTCGACCCGGACATCCAGAAGTACTTCCGGGACGTCGCCGACCACCTCGCCCGGGTCCAGGAGCAGGTCATCGGCTTCGACGAACTGCTCAACTCGATCCTCCAGGCCAACCTGGCACAGGCCTCGGTCGCGCAGAACGAGGACATGCGGAAGATCACCTCCTGGGCCGCGATCATCGCCGTACCGACGATGGTGTGCGGGGTGTACGGGATGAACTTCGACTACATGCCGGAGCTGCACACGAAGTACGGCTACCCCGTGGTCATGTCGGCGATGGTCGCCCTCTGCGTGGGCATCCACCGCACGCTCAAGCGCAACGGCTGGCTGTGACGGGCCCTGGATAGGCTGGGCCCATGACAAGCGAGTCGCTCGACCAGGCCCTCGTCGAGGAGGCCACCAAGAAGTCCGGCCTCATCTGGGTGAGGGGCGCCGGTGCCCCGGCGGCGCGTGCGCTGTGGCACGCGTGGCACGAGGGCGCGGCACATCTCGTCGGTGACGGCCCCGGGGAACAGCCGCTGCCGGGGCTGACGGACGGGTCCGAGGCCGAGGTCACCGTCCGCAGCAAGGACAAGGGCGGCCGACTCGTCTCCTGGACGGCCAGGGTCGTACAGCTCGCGCCGGGTTCCGAGGACTGGGCCGCGGCGGTCGCCGAGCTCAAGGGCAAGCGCCTGAACGCGCCCGACGGCGAGGCCATGCCGGACCGCTGGTCCCGCGAGTGCCGGGTGCTGCGGCTGGAGCCGACGGGGGCGACGGCGCCGCTTCCCGAGGGTTCGCTGGCCCAGGCGCCGGTGCCGTCTCCGGCGACCACCCGGCAGCCCGTTCCGGCGGGGCTGCCACGGCTGCTGCTGAAGAAGCGCGGCCGCCGCCACCCCTGACGCCGAGGGCAGCCGCTACGACGTGGGCAGCTGCCGCCCGTAGTCCACCGTGTCGTCCTTCGCGGGTTCCTTCACCGCGAAGTCCTTGCCCCAGTCGGAGAAGGTGAGCGTTCCCGCGCCGCCCGCGCGTTCCAGGCGCAGCGGGTACGGCTTGCCCTCCAGGGAGACGTCCAGCGTGCCGCCGGACCCCTTGTCGCCGGTGATGCGGATCGTGCGCACGCCCGACTGCTCGTGGTGGCCGTCCGTGCCGAGCGTGCCGTGCAGGGTCAGCAGGCCGTCGAGGAGGACGTCCTTGTCGGTGAAACCGCTGAACCGCTGGTAGGCGGGGTCGTCCTTGGGCACCTTCACGTACTTGCCGTCGAGCTTGTCGGCGGCCGCCGTGTCCGTGCCGCCGCCGGCCTTGCCGTCCTCATGGCTCCAGAACTCCGCGTTCGCCTTGAGATACAGCTGCTCGTCGATCCGCAGCAGATGGAAGGTCGCCCCCTTCGAGCTGACCGAACCGGTCCCGCCGTCGGGCTTGAGGCGCATGTCGAGCGTGTAGGTGCTCCCGCCGGCGACCACGGTCCCCGACAGCCGCACCGCGTCCACGGACTCCGCCGCCGTCCTGGTTCTGCTCTCGATCTGCCCGGCGGACAGCTTGCCCACCCCGTTCGTGCCCGCGTCCGGGTCCGAACTGCACCCGGTCAGTCCCGTGCCGGACACGGCCAGGGCACACAGCGCACTCACCAGCGCGGCCCGACGGCCACGGCCCTGGGGAATCGCAGTCACAGATGGGGCTGCCTCTCTCACGGGTCCTCGACGCAGTACGGCAGCGTACCGGGGCCGTCCGGGACCGGCGGAGCCAGTCCGTCCGGACCGCTCACCAGGGCGTGGCCGATCGGTACGGGCTAGCCTGAACCCCACCCGAGCGGGCAAATCAGGACAGACGGAAAGAGGCGGTGAGTGATGGCAGCCGGCTCCCCCCGGATCTTCGTCTCGCACCTCGCCGGCGTTCCCGTCTTCGACCCGAACGGCGACCAGGTGGGGCGCGTGCGCGACCTCGTCGTCATACTGCGCGTCGGACGGCGGCCCCCGCGCCTGCTCGGACTGGTCGTGGAACTGTCCACCCGCCGCCGTATCTTCCTGCCCATGACCCGGGTCACCGGCATCGAGTCCGGCCAGGTCATCACCACCGGCGTGCTCAACTTCCGCCGCTTCGAACAGCGTCCCACCGAGCGGCTCGTCTTCGGCGAGCTCCTCGACCGCCGCGTCACGCTGACCGAGACCGACGAAGAGGTCACCGTGCTCGACCTGTCGGTGCGCCAGCTGCCCGCCCGCCGCGACTGGGAGGTCGACCGGGTCTTCGTGCGCAAGGGGCGCAAGAGCAGCGCCTTCCGGCGCGACAAGGGCGAGACGCTGACCGTCGAGTGGTCCGCCGTCACCGGGTTCTCCCTGGAGGAGCACGGGCAGGGCGCGGAGAGCCTGCTCGCCACCTTCGAGCAGCTGCGCCCCGCCGACCTCGCCAACGTCCTGCACCACCTCTCCGCGAAACGGCGCGCGGAGGTCGCCGCGGCCCTCGACGACGACCGGCTCGCCGATGTCCTGGAGGAGCTCCCGGAGGACGACCAGATCGAGATCCTCGGCAAGCTCAAGGAGGAGCGCGCCGCCGACGTCCTGGAGGCGATGGATCCGGACGACGCGGCCGACCTGCTGTCCGAGCTGCCGGAGCGGGACAAGGAGCGGCTGCTGAGCCTGATGGAGCCCGACGACGCCGCCGACATGCGGCGCCTGATGGCGTACGAGGAGCACACCGCGGGCGGTCTGATGACCACCGAGCCGATCGTGCTGCGGCCGGACGCCACGGTCGCCGACGCCCTCGCCCGGGTCCGCAACGCCGACCTCTCCCCCGCGCTCGCCGCCCAGGTCTACGTCTGCCGGCCGCCCGACGACACACCCACCGGCAAGTACCTCGGCACGGTCCACTTCCAGCGGCTGCTGCGGGACCCGCCGTACACCCTGGTCAGCGCGATCATCGACGACGATCTGCGGCCCCTGGACCCGGACGCCGAGCTGCCGGTGGTGGCCGGGTTCTTCGCGACGTACGACATGGTCGCGGCGCCGGTCGTCGACGAGGCGGGCTCGCTGCTGGGCGCGGTGACCGTGGACGACGTGCTGGACCACATGCTGCCGGAGGACTGGCGGGAGACGGAGTTCCACCTCGACGAGGAGGAAGCGGCCGGCCATGGCACCTGAGCGCGAACCCGCCCGCGAGCGGACGCCCGTGGGCGCCACCGCCGCCACCCGGCCGCGGGCCCGGCTGGACCAGCCGCGCCCGCCCCGGCGCCGGATCCTGCCCGAGTGGGACCCGGAGGCCTTCGGCCGGCTGTCGGAGCGGATCGCGCGGTTCCTGGGCACCGGCAGGTTCATCGTCTGGATGACGGTCGTCATCATCCTGTGGGTGGTGTGGAACGTCTCGGCGCCGGAGCATCTGCGCTTCGACAGCTACCCGTTCATCTTCCTGACCTTGATGCTGTCCCTCCAGGCCTCCTACGCGGCCCCGCTGATCCTGCTCGCGCAGAACCGGCAGGCCGACCGCGACCGGGTCAACCTGGAGCAGGACCGCAAGCAGAACGAGAGGTCGATCGCCGACACCGAGTACCTCACCCGCGAGATCGCCGCCCTGCGCATCGGTCTGGGCGAGGTGGCCACCCGCGACTGGATCCGCTCCGAGTTGCAGGACGTGACGAAGGAGCTGGAGGAGCGGCGTACGAACGGACACCTCGCATTCCCGACAGAACGGTCCGATCGGCCGCCCGTACGTGACATAGACGACCGTTGACGGGCTTCCCGGAGCCCCGGCCCGGCGCCGTACCATCGTCCTTATGGCTACGGAAGACGCGGTGCGCGAGGCACTGGCGACGGTGAACGACCCCGAGATCAACCGACCCATCACCGAACTGGGGATGGTCAAATCGGTGGAGATCGGCACGGACGGAGCGGTCGCGGTGACCGTGTACCTGACGGTCTCCGGCTGCCCGATGCGCGACACGATCACGCAGCGCGTGACGGACGCGGTCTCCCGGGTCGACGGCGTCACGCGCGTCGACGTCACGCTCGACGTGATGAGCGACGAGCAGCGCAAGGAGCTGGCGACCGCCCTGCGCGGCGGCCAGACCGAGCGCGAGGTGCCCTTCGCCAAGCCCGGGAACCTGACCCGGGTGTACGCGGTGGCGTCCGGCAAGGGCGGCGTCGGCAAGTCCTCGGTGACGGTGAACCTGGCGGCCGCGATGGCCGCCGACGGCCTCAAGGTGGGCGTGGTCGACGCCGACATCTACGGCCACTCGGTACCGCGGATGCTGGGCGCCGACGGCCGTCCCACCCAGGTCGAGAACATGATCATGCCGCCGTCGGCGAACGGCGTGAAGGTCATCTCGATCGGCATGTTCACCCCGGGCAACGCCCCGGTCGTCTGGCGTGGCCCGATGCTGCACCGCGCGCTCCAGCAGTTCCTGGCGGACGTCTACTGGGGCGACCTGGACGTGCTGCTGCTCGACCTGCCGCCGGGCACGGGCGACATCGCCATCTCGGTGGCGCAGCTGGTCCCGAACGCGGAGATCCTGGTCGTCACCACGCCCCAGCAGGCGGCCGCGGAGGTCGCCGAGCGCGCGGGCTCCATCGCCGTGCAGACCCACCAGAAGATCGTCGGCGTGGTCGAGAACATGTCCGGACTGCCGTGCCCGCACTGCGGCGAGATGGTCGACGTCTTCGGCACCGGCGGCGGCCAGCTGGTCGCCGACGGCCTCACCCGTACGACCGGCGCGACCGTCCCGGTCCTCGGCAACATCCCGATCGACGTCCGGCTGCGCGAGGGCGGCGACGAGGGCAAGCCGGTGGTCCTCACCGACCCCGACTCCCCGGCCGGTTCGGCCCTGCGGGCGATCGCGGGCAAGCTGGGCGGCCGCCAGCGCGGTCTTTCGGGGCTGTCCCTGGGCATCACGCCGAGGAACAAGTTCTAGCACCGGTACGGCGAAGGGGGCTGTCCCGGGCGGGACAGCCCCCTTCGCCATGCTGCCGTGTCTCCGCTAGGCGTAGGTCGTGATGTCCTTGATCATGGCGAAGCCCAGACCGTACGCGCTCATCCCCCTGCCGTACGCCCCCACGTGGACGCCCGTCTCGGTCGAGCCGGCCAGCACCCAGCCGAACTCGGACTCCCGGTAGTGGAACGGCGTCGGCACACCGTCGACCGGCAGGGACAGCGTCGACCAGTCCGGCCCGGAGAGGTCGTCGGCCAGCACCCACGCCGTCTCGGTCTGCTGGTCCAGCCAGGAGTCGCGCAGGCTGTGGTCCATCTGACCGGGCCAGGTGAAGGACAGCAGCCCCACGCCCGCGAGCCAGGCCGCGGAGGACACCGAGGTGGCCTCCAGCACGCCGGTGCCGTCCGCGCTGTGCCGCACCGGGTTGGCGGCGACGGTGACCACGACCGCGAAGCGCTCCCGGTCCTCGGTCGACTCGTGCCGGACGGACGGCTCCTCACCGTGTCCGATCGACCCGTGCTCGACGGCGCCGTCGGCCGCCGCACCGACCTGCATCAGCCAGCGCGGCCCCGTGAAGGCCTCGTCGAGGCCGTACCAGGGAAAGGTCGCCGGCAGGTAGCCGTCGACCGTGCGCCAGGCGGCGGGGGCCTGCTGTCCACCCTCCGTGGCCGGCGCGTGCGCGACCGCCCCACTTGTCGTCTCCATGTGCCCGGACGCCTCCTCGCTCTCGTCGGATCCGGGCGGCCCGCCCCCCTACGGGCGTACTCGTCCGGTCCGCGCAACAACTCGGCAGCATATCCACCTCGTCGCGGGCAGCCGGGAAACCGCCCGGCGCGCGGGGCGCTCCGGGGTCCCGTTCGGGCCGTGTCAGGGCCCTGACGGCATATGAAACGCGTCACGTACACCGGGTGGCATACGTGACGCGTCGGGGTTTCGACCGCGTGGCTACGGCGCTCAGGTGGCGTCCGCGTCGAACGGCGGGTGCTCCTCGCGGGCGCCGGGGGCCTCGGGCTTCTTCGTCATGTCGATCCGGCCGCCCGCGGAACCGGTGGACGGGGAGGACGCGGACGAGGACGAGCCGTCGGCGCTGTGCACCGCGTCCGTGACCTCGGCCATCTCCTTCTTCAGATCGAAGCCGTTGCGGATCTCCTTGATCCCCAGCTCGTCGTTGTCCAGCTGCTTGCGGATGAAGGTCTTGGGGTTGAGGTCCTCGAACTCGAAGTCCTTGAACTCGGGGCCCAGTTCCTGCCGGATGTCCTGCTTGGCGCTCTCCGAGAAGTCACGGATCTTCCGGACCGTGCGCATCACGTCCTGGATGACCTTCGGAAGCTTGTCCGGACCGAAGACCAGCACGGCGAGGACCACGAGCGTGGCCAGCTCGAGCGGTCCTATGTCATTGAACACCTGAAACTCCTTGCGATGTCCTCAGTCCTCGGCCCTCAGTGGTCAGATGCGGTCGTCCGTGGTCCGGGCCGGGTCCACGGTACCCGTCCCACCTGTCCGACCGGTACCGTGCCGGGGTGTTCGAGTGTGTGTAAACGCCCGGTTTTCGGCAAAGTCGCCCGGCCGGACCAGGGCCGGGGCCCCGGCCTGTGAGGTTTCCGCCGATCATGGCCCCGGCCCGGTCCACGGACGGATCAGTCGCCGCCCGCGGATCCGAGCACGAGCGTGACCTTGCGCTTCAGGCCGTCGCGGTCGACGGTCAGCTCCAGCCGGTCGCCCGGCCGGTGGGCGCGGGTCCTGACGATCAGCTCCTCGCCGGAGTGGATGCGCCGGCCGTCGACCTCGGTGATCACGTCGCCCGCCCGCAGGCCGGCCCGGGCGCCGGGGCCGCCCGCGGTGACCGGGGAACTGCCGCCGCTGCCCTCGGTGTTGATACGGGCGCCGTCCCCGCTGTAGTCCATGTCGAGGGTGACGCCTATGACCGGGTGGGTCACCCTGCCGGTGTTGATCAGCTCCTCGGCGACGCGCTTGCCCTGGTTGATGGGTATGGCGAACCCGAGGCCGATCGACCCGGCCTGGCCGCTCCCGGAGTCCGAGCCGCCGTCGGCGGACTGGATGGCGGAGTTGATCCCGATGACCCGGGCCCGGGAGTCGAGGAGGGGGCCGCCGGAGTTGCCGGGGTTGATGGGCGCGTCCGTCTGGAGGGCGTCGACGTAGGAGACGTCGCTGCCGTCCGCCTCGCCGCCCGCGGTGATGGGCCGCTCCTTGGCGCTGATGATCCCGGAGGTGACCGTGCCCTCCAGGTCGAAGGGGGCGCCGATGGCGACGACGGGATCGCCGACCCGGACGCCGTCGGAGTTGCCGAGCGGGATGGGCCTGAGGCCGCTGACGCCGGTCACCTTCACCACGGCGAGGTCGTAGCCGCTGTCGTGTCCGACGACCTCGGCGCGGGCGGTCTCGCCGCCGTTGAAGACCACGGTTATCCGGCCGTTCTTGCCCGCGGGTGCCACGACGTGGTTGTTGGTGAGGATGTGGCCCCGGGTGTCGAGCACGAAGCCGGTGCCGGTGGCCTGTTCGTCGGTGCCGCTCACATGCAGGGTGACGACGCCGGGCAGGGCCTGCGCGGCGATGCCCGCGACGCTGTCCGGAGCCCGCCCGGGCGGCTCCGCACCGGCCTGCGGCAGCACCACGTCCCCCAGCATGCCGTCGCGCTCCAGGGACGCGCCCACGACGCCGCCGACACCGCCTGCGACGAGGGCGAGCAGCACCGCGCCGCCGACCAGGCCGCGCCGCACCCGTCCGCGTCCCCGGCGCGGTCCCGGCCCGGCGCCGCCGCTCAGCTGGAGAGGGGCCGCGAGGACCGGCTGGACGGGCGCCCAGGGGTCGTAGCGCTGCCAGGGGTCGGCCGGGGGCCGGGCATCGGCGGAAGAGGCCTCTTGGAGGCCCTCACCGGGTACGGGAGCACCCTGCGGCGGCACCCCGGCCGCGGGGGCCGCGGGGGCCACGTCCTGGCCCGTGGAGGGGCCCGGCGGCACGGAAGCGCCCGGCAGGTGCGGGACGACCGGCTCCGCCGGGACGTGGGGCGCGTACGACGCCTGCGGGTCGACCTGGCCGGCCTGCGGGACGGACTGCCCGGCCACACCACTGCCCGGCGCACCGACGCCCGGCGCGCTGACGTCCGGTGTACTGACGCCCGGTGTGCTGACGCCCGGTGTGCTCACAGCCTGTGCGGGAACGGGCTGCGCGGGAATGGCCGGCACCGGGCCGAGCGGCGTGCCCTGCGCGGGAACGGTCGGCAGCGGGGCGGTCGGCAGCGTGCCGTACGCGGCAGCCACCGCGGGGTGCTGGACCGGCGGCGCGGGCGCCCAGGGGCCGGGCTCGCCGTAGGGCGGAGTGCTGTAGGGATCGGGATCGTGCAACGGCTTGGACCGCCCATAGGC
The DNA here is from genome assembly GCF_040296125.1 of Streptomyces sp. NPDC002265. Classification (NCBI taxonomy): domain Bacteria; kingdom Bacillati; phylum Actinomycetota; class Actinomycetes; order Kitasatosporales; family Streptomycetaceae; genus Streptomyces; species Streptomyces sp. NPDC002265. The sequence goes on from NZ_JBEOWS010000071.1 coordinate 20,833, forward strand.
GGCAGCCGCGGGCCCAGACGTAGTCGCGGCGGCAGGCTCGGAAGCGGACGCGGCGGCCGGTGCGGGCTCGGAAGCGGCAGCCGGTACGGAAGCGGGCGCGGCCTCGGAGGCGGGTACGGGTGCGGAGCTGGGCAGGAACTCGACGGCCCGCCCGTCCCCGGCCTCGACCCCGGCACCGGCACCTGTCACGGGCTCGGGATCGGGCTCGGTCCCGGCACCCGTCATGGACTCGACCTCGGCAGACAGCGGTCCCTCGGCCTCGGGGGCGTCGGACGGCATACTCCCGGCCCCGGCGCCGGGCACGGACTCGGGCTCGGCTTCGGCAGACGGCGTGCCCTCGGCCTCGGAGCCGTCGGACGACGTGCTCCCGGCACCGGCACCGGCACCTGTCACAGGATCGGGCTCGGCAGACGGCGTGCCCTCGGTGCCGGGTTCGGAGGCCGGAGTGGGAGTCGGCAGGGGCTCGGGGGGCTGGGCCGACGGGGTGGGGGGCGGTGTCGGCGCCGGGCGTTCCAGGACGAAGTCGCCCTCGTGCGGATCGCCGTCGGCGGTGTCGGCGCCGGGCTGCGGCCCCGCCGCCCCCGGCGCGGAGCCGTCCTGCGGCCGCGGCCGGTTCCACCACTTCGCCTTCGTGGGCTGCCCCTCGTCCATGCTCTCCCCACAGCCGGCCGCGGCACGGCGCGTCGGCAGCCGCGGCACGTCGAATCCCACCCCGCGCCCGGATGCGTGCCGTGGGCGCGGCCCACCCTGGATTCAACCAGGTTCGCAGGCCGCCGCGCAGCGGCCGGGGCCTGCGGGACGGCTGGTCAGCGGGTCGACGCGGAGGCGGAAGGGGTCGCGGACGGGGTGGGGACGGGTGCGGCGAGCAGACCGGGGGCGGTGACCTCGGGGGCCGAGGACCACGCGGTGAGCGCGATCGGCGTGGCCGCGGTGAGCGGACGTATCAACGGGGACATGGCGGCGACGCCGGCCACCACCGGGGTGGTGAGCGTGTGCACGACGTCCTCGCCCGCGCCGGGCAGCAGCGGCGCCGCCGACCCGGTCGGGGCGAGCGGGGCCTGCCCGGAGGTTCCCGTCCGGCCCTGCCCGACGAGCGGCCCGTACCCGCGGCGCCGCTGGCCCTCGGAGACGCCCGCGGACGAGGTGCCCGGGGTGCGCGCCGGAGTGACGTTGCTGCCGTTGCCGGAGCCGCCGCGGGCCTCCGCGGCCGTGCCGCTCGGCGTGCCGGTGGTGACCCCGCCGAGCGCCACCGCGGCGAGCGACACCGCACCGGCGGCGACGAACGCGAACCGCAGCCCGCGCGAGGCGGACCGCTCGGCCTCGGCACGGCCCACCGGATGGATACGGAAGCCGCGGTCCGGGGAGGCGGGCGGCAGCACGGAACCGTGATCGCCGGAGGGGACGAAGTCGAAGTCGAACGGGTCCTCGCGCCGGACGCCGAAGACTCCGGCCCGGCCGGCGAAGCCTCCGGAGGCACGCCCGGCGAAGCCCCCGAAGCCGCCCCCGCCGAGCGGTGCGGGGCCGTCTCCAGGGTCGCCGCCGGGGAGTCCCTGGAGCCGGGCCAGGAAGCTCTCGGAGGGCGGCGGCGGGGCCATCTCCGCGAAGACGTTCTTCAGCCGGCGCTGGGCGTCGACCTCGGACTTGCACTTCGGGCAGGTCGCCACGTGCGCCAGTACGCGCTCGCGCGCGTCATGACCGAGCTCTCCGTCCACCAGGGCGGAGAGTCGGTCTCCCAGATGCTGCTCGGCCAGGAGCCCTTCGGCCGGGATGGGTCGTGATCCACTCACGCGGTCGCGCCCCCTCCTCCCAGAGCGGGCACCCGGGCCACGAAGGAACGGCGCTCGGCACGTGCCTGGGGCGAGCGGTGCGCCAGGGCCTTGCGCAGTTGGGAGCGGCCACGGTGGATCCGCGAGCGGACCGTGCCGAGCTTGACGCCGAGGGTCGCGGCGATCTCCTCGTACGACAGTCCTTCGATGTCGCACAGGACGACCGCGGCGCGGAACTCGGGCGCGAGGGTGTCGAGGGCCTGCTGGACGTCCGCGTCGAAGTGCGCGTCGTTGAAGACCTGCTGCGGGGACGGCTCACGGCTGGGCAGCCGCTCCGCCGCGTCCTCGCCGAGGGCGTCGAAGCGGATGCGCTGCTTGCGGCGGACCATGTCCAGGAAGAGGTTCGTGGTGATGCGGTGCAGCCAGCCCTCGAACGTGCCCGGCGAGTACGTGGACAGCGAGCGGAAGACGCGGACGAAGACCTCCTGGGTGAGGTCCTCGGCGTCGTGCTGGTTGCCGGTCAGACGGTAGGCGAGCCGGTACACCCGGCCGCTGTGCATGCTGACGATCTCGTCCCAGGTGGGCGGAGTCCATGCCTGCCCGTCCGCGTCGGTGGAGAAAGTCGCGGTCTGGGTCGTGTCAGCGGCATGGCTGGGGTCAGCAGCGGTGTCGTTCACGGATTTCGGCCCGCCCGACGATCCGAGGAAGCGCCTCAGCACTCCCCCCCGATCCACAGGCTCAGCCGCACCTCCCCTGTCGGCTCTGGTGGTGTCCAGTGGAGCCCCTACCATAGCCACCTCGCCCGTTAGCTCCGGATAAGCGGTTTTACAAGAATTTGATCTGTGCTGCCACGGCTCAAGCGGCTGCGTCAGCACTTGCCCTTCGGCCTGCTCGTCGCGCGGCCCGTCGTCGTGATCCAACCGTGTCCCCCCACCCGTCTGCGCCACCCCTATAAACGCCCGGTCCCATCTGCGGGTTCCCGGCGGCAACGGATACAGTCACGCCCAGGCAACCATGGGACAGGAGAGGGTCATCACCGGCAACCGGCAGACGAGCTGGGCGTTCGCCGACGCCTATGTCGCCGAGGACGAAGCACTGCGCTGGGCCCGTGACCGGGCCCGCGACGCGGGGCTGCGCTCGGTGTCGCCCGGCACGGGCGCGGCACTGCGGTTGCTTGCCGCCTCGGTGGACGCGAAGGCGGTCGCCGAGATCGGCACCGGGACGGGTGTGTCGGGCATCCACCTGCTGCACGGCATGCGGCCGGACGGCGTGCTGACCACCGTGGATCCCGAACCGGAGCACCAGCAGTTCGCCCGGCACGCCTTCCGCGCGTCGGGCTTCGCCAGCAACCGGGCCCGATTCATCCCCGGCCGCGCGCTGGACGTCCTGCCCAGGCTGGCGGACGCCGGCTACGACCTCGTCTTCTGCGACGGCGACCGGCTGGAGTTCCTCGACTACCTAGCTGAATCGTTGCGCCTGTTGCGCCCCGGGGGACTGGTCGTCTTCGAGGGTGTGTTCGCCAACGGCCGCACGGTCGACTCCGGCCCGCAGCCCACGGAGGTCATACGGATCCGGGAGCTGCTGCGCGGAGTGCGCGACATCCCGGAACTGGTGCCGTCGCTGCTCCCCGTGGGCGACGGTCTGCTGTGCGCGGTCAAGCGCTGACGCACCCCCGCCCCACCGCACGGCCGCCCCACCGCACGGCCGCGGCGCCCGTCGGCCCGGCCCGCCGACGGCACATTGCCCGGCCCTCAGTCCGCCCACAACGAAGCCGCCCCGGCACCACAGGGGCGCCGGGGCGGCTGAAAGAGTACGGTCGCTTTCGCGCTCAGCCGACGACCTTCTTGAGGGCATCACCCAGCGCGTAGGCTTCGTCAGGGGTCAGCTCGACGACGAGTCGACCGCCGCCTTCGAGCGGAACGCGCATGACAATGCCCCGCCCCTCCTTGGTCACCTCGAGCGGGCCATCACCCGTCCGCGGCTTCATGGCCGCCATGCTCGTTCCCCTTCCTGAAACCAGCTCATCGTCAAAGCCGACGGCCCCTGGGAGGGCACGCGCAATCCTCAGCGTGGGACGCACGACACCGGCATCGAACACATTGCTTCCAGGCCATTATCCCGCATCTCAGGACCCGATGACCAACATCAGTCGGCATCGCTTGGGCAACGCGCGCGAGCAAAACCACCCAATTCGGCGATGTGACTGCGATACTGCTCCGCTGCACGGACGCCCTGCGGCCGGAATCCTGTCGGAATTCTTTGACGCAGGTCACACGGACGCTCCGGTGCGTGGCCGGTGATCTCCGCCATGCTGTCCTTCGGACACCCGACGTACCGGCCGGTACGTCCTCACAGCCACACATCCGGAGGGGTTCCGCCATGGCCGACACCGTGCTCTACGAGGTGAGCGACGGGCTCGCGACGATCACCCTGAACCGCCCCGAGGCGATGAACGCGCTGAACATCGAGACCAAGGTCGCCCTCCGCGACGCGGCCGAGGCGGCGGCCTCGGACGGCACCGTACGGGCCGTGCTGCTGACCGCGGCAGGCGACCGGGCCTTCTGCGTGGGCCAGGACCTGAAGGAGCACATCGGGCTGCTGGCCGCCGACCGGGAGACCGGGTCGGGCCGGACCATGAGCACGGTCCGGGAGCACTACAACCCGATCGCGCGGGCCCTGGCCGGGGCGCCGAAGCCCGTGGTCGCCGCGGTGAACGGGGTCGCGGCCGGGGCCGGCTTCGGCTTCGCGCTGGCCGCGGACTACCGGATCGTGGCGGACACGGCCGCGTTCAACACCTCGTTCGCGGGCGTGGCCCTCACCGCGGACTCTGGCATCTCGTGGACCCTGCCGCGGGTGGTCGGGCCGGGCCGCGCCGCCGACCTGCTGCTCTTCCCGCGCACCGTCAAGGCGCAGGAGGCGTACGAGCTGGGGATCGCGAACCGGATCGTGCCGGCGGCCGAACTGCGCGCCGAGGCCGAGAAGGTGGCGCGGGCGCTGGCCGAGGGACCGACGGTGGCCTACGCGGCGCTCAAGGAGGCCGTCGCCTACGGGCTGACGCACTCGCTGGACGAGACCCTGGAGAAGGAGGACGAGCTCCAGGCCCGGGCCGGGTCCTCGGAGGACCACGCCATCGCGGTCCGGGCGTTCGTCGACAAGGAGAAGCCGAAGTACCTGGGCCGCTGAGCCCGCCCGGTGCCGGGCCCGCCCGACTCCGGGCCCGCCCGACTCCGGGCCGGCCCGGCATCGGACCCTCCCGGCTCCGGGCCGACTCCGCATCGGAAGGCCGGCGCGCCCGGCCTCCGCCGACGCGCCCGGCCTCGACAGGCAGGCGCGCGCGGTCAGTCGCGGCGTGCCGTGCAGTCCGCCAGATGGTCGTCGACCAGTCCGCACGCCTGCATGAGCGCGTACGCCGTCGTCGGGCCGACGAAGCGCAGCCCGCGCTTCTTCAGGGCCTTGGACAGGGCCGTCGACTCCGGGGTGACCGCCGGGACGTCCGCGAGGCTCTGCGGGGCCGGGCGGGCGGCCCGGTCCGGGGCGTGCGACCAGATCAGCTCGTCCAGCTCGCCGGGGGCCCAGTCGGCCAGGACGCGCGCGTTGGCGATCGTGGCGTCGACCTTGGCGCGGTTGCGGATGATGCCGGCGTCGGCGAGGAGGCGTTCGCGGTCGGTGTCGGTGAAGGCCGCGACCTTGGCGATCACGAACCCGTCGAAGGCGGCCCGGAACCCCGCGCGGCGGCGCAGGATGGTGATCCAGGACAGGCCGGACTGGAAGGCCTCCAGACTGATCCGTTCGAAGAGCTCGTCGTCGCCGTGGACCGGGCGGCCCCACTCCTCGTCGTGGTAGGCCACGTAGTCGGGGGTGGACAGGGCCCAGGGACAGCGCAGCAGACCGTCCGGGCCCGCGACCGCGCCACTCACCGGTGGTCCCCCTCGTCGGGCTTGTCCATGGAGACGCGAGGGGCGGCCTGGGCGCCCGCCAGCGCGGACTCCAGGTCGGCGATCCGCGCGTCGCGCTCGGCGAGTTCCGCGCCGAGCCGGTTGAGGACGTCGTCCACGTCGGCCATGCGGTAGCCGCGGGCGGCCAGCGGGAAACGCAGGCTGTCGATGTCGTCCCGGTCGACCGGGCGCTGCGGCGGCAGCGGGTCGTGCAGCCGCTCGGGCGCGGCCTCCGGCAGCGGGCCGGTGCCCTCGCCGCCGCCCACCACGGCCAGGGTCACCGCGGCGACCACCACGGCGAGCGCGACCACCAGGAACAAGAACATAACCATCGCTGGGTCCCCATGCTCGGTGTGCTCGGTGTCGAAAGTGTCAGGGTCCGATCGTGCCATGCGAATCTGACGGTTAGGGTCGCAGGCGGCCGAAGACCAGGACGTACTAGGAGAGGTCACAGGGGATGCTCAGGCTGGGCAGGCGTGAATTCGACGCGCACGAGCCGGTGATCATGGCGATCGTGAACCGGACCCCGGACTCCTTCTACGACCAGGGGGCGACCTTCCGGGACGAGCCGGCCCTCGCGCGCGTGGAGCAGGCCGTGGCGGACGGCGCGGCGATCATCGACATCGGCGGGGTGAAGGCCGGGCCGGGCGAGGAGGTGACGGCCGAGGAGGAGGCGCGGCGGACCGTCGGCTTCGTGGCCGAGGTGCGACGGCGCTTCCCGGACGTCGTCATCAGCGTGGACACCTGGCGGGCCGAGGTCGGGGAGGCGGTCTGCGCGGCGGGCGCGGATCTGCTGAACGACGCGTGGGGCGGGGTGGACCCGGGCCTCGCGGAGGTCGCCGCGCGGTACGGCGCGGGGCTGGTGTGCACGCACGCGGGCGGCGCGCAGCCGCGGACCCGGCCGCACCGGGTGACGTACGGCGACGTCATGGCCGACATCCTGCGGGTGACGGTGGGGCTGGCCGAGCGGGCGGTGGCGCTGGGGGTGCCGCGGGAGTCCGTACTGATCGATCCGGGGCACGACTTCGGGAAGAACACCCGGCACAGTCTCGAGGCCACGCGGCGGCTCGGGGAGATGGTCGCGACGGGGTGGCCGGTGCTGGTGTCGCTGTCCAACAAGGACTTCGTCGGGGAGACGCTGGACAAGCCGGTGAAGGAACGGGTGCTGGGCACGCTGGCGACGACGGCCGTGTCGGCGTGGCTGGGCGCGCAGGTGTACCGGGTGCACGAGGTGGCCGAGACCCGGCAGGTGCTGGACATGGTGGCGTCGATCGCGGGCCTGCGGGAGCCGGCGGTGGCCCGGCGCGGCCTGGCCTGACCGGGTCCGGCCCGTCCCCGGCAGGGCGCCGGGCTCCGGCGGACGGTCAGGCCTCCCGAGCGGCCGTGCCCCGGCGGACGTCCGTGCCCCGGCGGGCGGTCGAGCCTGCGCCGGGGCATGCCGGACGTGGGTCCGGGGTCAGTGGCGTCCGGCCTCCTTGGAGACCAGCGCGACCGCCTCGTCCACGTCGTCCGTGACATGGAAGAGGTGGAGGTCCTGCTCGGACGCCTTGCCCTGGGCGATCAGGGTGTGCTTGAGCCAGTCGACCAGGCCGCCCCAGTAGCTGCTGCCGAAGAGGACGATCGGGAAGCGGGTGACCTTCTGGGTCTGGACGAGGGTCAGGGCCTCGAAGAGCTCGTCCAGGGTGCCGAGGCCGCCGGGCAGGACGACGAAGCCCTGGGCGTACTTCACGAACATCATCTTGCGGACGAAGAAGTAACGGAAGTTCAGGCCGATGTCGACGTAGGGGTTGAGCCCCTCCTCGAACGGCAGCTCGATGCCGAGGCCGACCGAGACACCGCCCGCCTCGGAGGCGCCCTTGTTCGCCGCCTCCATGGCGCCGGGGCCGCCGCCGGTGATGACCGCGAAGCCCGCCTCCACCAGGCCGCGGCCCAGCTGGACGCCCGCGTCGTACTCCAGGCTGTTGCGCGGTGTGCGGGCCGAGCCGAACACGCTGATCGCGGGCGGCAGTTCGGCGAGCGTGCCGAAGCCCTCGATGAACTCCGACTGGATGCGCAGCACCCGCCACGGGTCGGTGTGGACCCAGTCCGAGGGGCCGCCCGCGTCGAGGAGCCGCTGGTCCGTCGTGCTCGCCGTCACCTGGCTCCGCCTTCGGAGGACGGGTCCCAGGCGTTGTTCCTCCGGTGGCTGCTTCTTGCCCTCGGGGTTCCCGGTAGCCATGTGCGCTCCCTCCGCGGTCGGAACATCCCCCGCTCCGGCACGACCGGGGACGGGGGACAGGTCTTTCGGCCTCAGCCTAGATCTACGCGGGTTACGTACGGGGGACGTCTGCATGTCCTGTGTGGAGCGAGGGGTCCTCAGTCCGTCAGCCAGGCGCGCAGCCGCTCCTCGCCCGCCAGGATCTTTCCGGTCTCCACCCGTTCGTCCCGCTTGTGCGCCAAGTGCGGGTTTCCGGGACCGTAGTTCACCGCGGGGATGCCGAGCGCCGAGAAGCGGGAGACGTCCGTCCAGCCGAACTTGGGCTGCGGGGTGCCGCCCACCGCCTCGATGAAGGCCGCCGCGGCCGGGTGGGACAGGCCGGGCAGCGCGCCACCGCTGTGGTCGTCGATCACGAACTCCGCCACCCCGCAGTCGGCGAACACCTCGCGGACGTGGGCGACGGCCTCCTCCTCGCTGCGGTCGGGCGCGTAGCGGAAGTTGACCGTGACGACGCACTCGTCGGGGATGACGTTCCCGGCCACTCCGCCCGAGATGCCCACCGCGTTCAGGCCCTCCCGGTACTCCAGGCCGTCGATCACCGGCCGGCGCGGCTCGTAGGCGGCCAGGCGGGCCAGGATCGGGGCGGCCGCGTGGATCGCGTTGGACCCCATCCAGCCGCGTGCCGAGTGGGCGCGCTCGCCGGTCGTCCTCAGCAGCACCCGCAGGGTGCCCTGGCAGCCGCCCTCCACCTGGCCGTCGGAGGGCTCTAGGAGCACCGCGAAGTCGCCCTCCAGCCACTGCGGACGGTTCTCCGCGATGTGCTTGAGGCCGTTGAGCTCGGCGGCGACCTCCTCGTTGTCGTAGAAGACGAAGGTCAGGTCGCGGTTCGGGGACGGGACCGTGGCGGCGATGCGCAGCTGGACCGCGACGCCGGACTTCATGTCGCAGGTGCCGCACCCCCACAGCACGCCGTCCTCGTCGAGGCGGGAGGGGACGTTCCCGGCGATCGGCACGGTGTCGATGTGGCCCGCCAGCACGACCCGCTCCGGACGCCCCAGGAAGGTACGGGCGATCACGTTGTTGCCGTACCGCTCCACCGTCAGGTGCGGCAGGGTGCGCAGCGTGGTCTCGATCGCGTCCGCGAGGGGCTTCTCGGTGCCGCTCTCGGACCGGAAGTCGACCAGCTGCGCGGTGAGGCGGGCGGCGTCCGACGTGAGGTCAAGTGGGGTATCGGCCATGGCGCCGACCCTAGCGCGCCGGGGCGTCCGGCCACTGTCCACACCCGCCGCGGCGGCCCCGGGGGCCTCCGCTACCTTGTACGAGTGCCAGAGCCGTCCCCCACCTCTCCCAAGCGCCGCGGCCGCCTCCTCCGTTTCGGAGCGGCCGTCGTGGTCCTGTGCGCGGTCGCCGGTTATCTCGCGGTCCAGTACCTCACCGGAGGGGCCGGCGGCCCCGGCTGCCGGGTCGTCTCGGGCGAGGGCGATCCCGCGGTCTACGAGTTCACGCCCGAACAGGCGGTCAACGCGGCGACGATCTCCGCGGTCGGCACCGACCGCGGGCTGCCCGAGCGGGCCGTGACCATCGCGCTCGCGACGGCGCTCCAGGAGTCGGGGCTGCGCAACATCGAGCACGGCGACCGTGACTCGCTGGGCCTGTTCCAGCAGCGGCCGTCGCAGGGGTGGGGCACCGAGCAGCAGATCATGGACCCGACATACGCGGCGGGCGTCTTCTACGAGCACCTGCTCAAGGTCTCCGACTACGAGGACCTGCCGCTCACCGTGGCAGCGCAGCGGGTGCAGCGCAGCGGTTACCCGGAGGCGTACGCCAAGCACGAGTCGGACGCCGCGCTGCTCGCGGCCGCCCTCACCGGGCGCACGGCGGCGACCCTGACCTGCGACGGCCGCCAGACGGCCGAGACCGCCGCCACGGCCGCGGGGCCGAGCGCGGTCCGCACGGCGCTGGTACGGGACTTCGGGCGCGAGGCCCTGCAGGAGGCCGGCGCGGAGGTGGACGGCAAGGGCGGCCGCGGCAAGGCCACGACGGCGCCCGTGCCCGAGGTGAGCGCCGCGGCCGACGGGCGGACCGTGACGGTGCCCGTGCCGGGCGGGACGGGCGAGGCGGCGGGGCGCAGCACCGACGAGCGCGGCTGGCAGATCGCGCACTGGGCGGTGGCCAACGCCTCCGCGCTGCACATCTCGCGCATCTCCTACGCCGGCCGGGAGTGGACCGCCGGGACGACCGACAGCCGGTGGCGCACGGCCAGGACGCCGGACTCCGGCTCCGGCGCGGCGGAGACGGAGCAGGCGGCCGGGGACTCGATCCGGATCGTCACCGCACCCCGGTAGCGGACGGCAGGCGGCGGGCAGGGGCACCGAGCAGCAGTACGGGGCTTCACCCGCGCGGGTTGCGTGGGGCGGCCGGGGACGGACGGGGCACGGGTCCGCGCGCCGGCCCGTCGCGGTACACCGAATCCCTGCTGGCCCAAGGGCCTTACGGTTCAACCGAGTTGCAGACCGCGCGACCTATGCCCGATTTTATCCGTACCTGATAATGCGATGCATTGCGAATTCTTTGCGTGGGACGTCCGCAACCTTCGCGGGCTTCGAGCGGTAGTCAGGGGGACCGAGCCCGGACGATCAATCCCGGTCAACTAACGGGTCCGGTCGGACACTTCCCTGTTCTCTCCCTCGAAGGAGCATCATGTCCCTGCCTCTGACCCGCCGGATCGCCCGTGTCGCGCTGCTGGTCGCAGCGGGAGCGGCTGCCGGGGTCGGCGCGGCCGGCTCCGCGAGTGCGGCCGCCGAACTGCCGGCCACCCCGAACCTCGGCGGGCTGACCGCCCTGGACGGCGCGAACGTCGCCGGCGCGCTCGACAGCGCGGCGCACAACGTCACCGCGTTCACGAACGAGACCGACGGCAAGGCCGCCAAGAAGACGACGCCGACCGCGGGCAGGACCGCCGGCAAGGCCGCGAAGAAGGCGGCGCCCGCGGCACACAAGGGCGCGGGAGCCGGCGGGGGCATCCTCGGGCAGGCGGCGTCGGCGGCCACGAAGGGCGGGCTGCCGACGGACTCCCTCACCAAGGGCGGGCTGCCTCCCCGAGCTCGGCCGGCGAAGGCGGTGCGGCGGAACTTGTGTGCGCCGAAGAAGCGCTGGGAGATGCGGCC
>NZ_JBEOWS010000072.1:0-31359 GCF_040296125.1 Streptomyces sp. NPDC002265
CGCCGGTTCGAATCCGGTCTGGGGTACGAGCCCGATGGGCCTCCACTTCGGTGGGGGCCCATCGGCGTTTGCGGACTCGGCCCGGGGCCTTCCGGACCCCGCCCTACTCGAAGCCGTACCGCCGCGCCGACTCCTCCTCCTGGGCCAGCCGGTGCAGGGCCCGCAGGGCGGGCTCGAAGAGGACCGCGGCCGCGACCGCCGTCTCCACCTTCTCCGCCTCCGAGGACCGGGTCTCCACGAAGTCCAGGTCGTGCACCGCCGCCTGGTGCATCAACCGGGCGTACGGCAGCATCAGTTCGGCGTCCCAGGCGTACCCGAGCCGGCGCAGCGTGGCCACGGCGGCCACCAGTGAACGGTGTGCGGGGGAGATGCTGCTGAGGGACCGGGCGTTGGACCAGCCGAGCCGCTCCATCACCTGGTCCACCTCGTGCCGGGCCGCGCGCACCTCCTCGTCGCCGCCGTCCGGTTCGGGCACCTGAGGCAGCGCCCAGAGCGCCGCGCCCAGCCGGATCGTGCGCCCCAGGGACTCGTCGTCCACATGTGCGAGGACCTCCCGCGCGGTCGCCACCGGCACCCGGCCCACCTGGATCAGCGCCCGCACCAGCCGCAGCCGGCGCAGATGGTCCTCGTCGTACTCGGCCGTGGTCGTGTTGACCTGGCGGCCCGGCGCCAACAGGCCCTCGCGCAGGTAGTACTTGATCGTCGCGGTGGACACACCGCTGCGCTCGCTCAGTTCGGCCAGCCGCATCTCTTGCGCCCTTTCTCGGATACCGGCACTATCCAAACATGCGGCAGTCGGATAGTGCCGCTCACCGACGGACAGCGAGGGGGAAGCGTCATGTTCGGCAAACCCGTCACCGCGGGCCGTACGACCGCCGCGGCGGAGGGCGACGTGGTCGTCCTGCTGATCGGCATGCGGATCAACCACTTCTGGGCCGTGCACCACTGGGTCCCGGTGTTCCTGGCCATGCCGAGGATGCTGCGCGAGCTGCAGAAGGACCCCGGGCGCGGGCTTTTGGGGCATGTGCTGATGACGGCCTCCCCGCGGACGTACTACGTGGTCCAGTACTGGGAGTCCAAGGAGAAGCTCTACGCGTACGCCTCGTCGCCCGACATGTTCCACCACCGGGCGTGGGCGATCGTCAACCGCAAGGAGAAGGCGGGCAAGGTGCGGCAGCACGTGGGGCTGTGGCACGAGACCTATGTCGTGTCCGAGGGGAGCTACGAGTCGATCTACGCGGACATGCCGGCCTTCGGACTCGCGGCCGCGCACGGGCAGCTGCCGCTGGAGAAGCGGGGGCGCCGGGCGAAGGACCGCTTCGCCCACCGGTCGAAGTCCGCTTCGACGTCTGCGCCGGCGTCGGCGTCGGAGTCCGCGTAGGGGAGCCGCGTCGGGGCTGCCGGCGCGGGCGGCGCCGGCAGCGTGGGAGGTACGGGCGGTGCCGATGCTGAGGGTGCTGAGGGTGCTGAGGGTGGTGCGGATGACGCGGGGGAAGGGCCTGCCGCGGCGTTGAGGCCGGCCCTTACCCCGCGGACGGATGCGGGGTTCGGTCAGCCGGTGCGGCGCAGGGCCTCGGAGAGGCGGCCCGCCGCGTCGATGACCGCCTGGGCGTGCATACGCCCCGGGTGGCGCGAGAGCCGCTCGATGGGGCCGGACACGGACACGGCGGCCACCACGCGGTTGGACGGGCCGCGCACGGGCGCGGAGACGGACGCGACGCCCGGCTCGCGCTCGCCGATGGACTGGGCCCAGCCCCGGCGGCGGACACCCGAGAGCGCCGTGGCCGTGAAGCGGGCGCCCTGGAGGCCGCGGTGCAGCCGCTCCGGCTCCTCCCAGGCCATGAGGATCTGCGCCGAGGAACCGGCCTTCATGGTGAGGGTGGAACCGACCGGGACCGTGTCTCGCAGGCCGGACAGGCGTTCCGCGGCGGCGACGCAGATGCGCATGTCGCCCTGCCGGCGGTAGAGCTGCGCGCTCTCGCCCGTGATGTCGCGCAGGTGCGTGAGCACCGGGCCGGCGGTCGCGAGGAGGCGGTCCTCGCCGGCGGCCGCGGCCAGCTCGGCGAGGCGCGGTCCGAGGATGAACCGGCCTTGCATGTCGCGTGCCACCATGCGGTGGTGTTCCAGGGCCACGGCCAGTCGATGGGCCGTGGGTCGTGCCAGTCCGGTGGCCGCCACCAAGCCCGCGAGGGTGGCCGGACCGGACTCCAGAGCGCTCAGGACAAGGGCTGCCTTGTCCAGAACGCCGACGCCGCTACTGTTGTCCATGAAACGATACTCGCGTCTCACTCTGTGAAACGCAAGTTCATTTTTCGATGGAACGCGCCACTCTTGAAGGCACAGCGGCCCGCACATCAACGGGCCCGGCGGCGGACGCCCGGACACAGGGGCGCGGGTGGCCGCCACCTCAAGATCTCTAGTTGGGCCGGAGCACGATTGACCGGCCGGAGGGAAAGCGATGGGTAGGACACTCGCGGAGAAGGTCTGGGACGACCACGTCGTCCGGCGCGCCGAGGGCGAGCCCGACCTCCTCTTCATCGATCTGCACCTGCTGCACGAGGTGACCAGCCCGCAGGCCTTCGACGGCCTCCGTCAGGCGGGTCGTCCGGTGCGGCGCCTCGATCTCACCATCGCCACCGAGGATCACAACACCCCGACCCTCGACATCGACAAGCCCATCGCCGACCCGGTCTCGCGCGCACAGCTGGAGACCCTGCGCAAGAACTGCGCCGAGTTCGGTGTGCGACTGCACCCGCTGGGCGACGTCGAGCAGGGCGTGGTGCACGTCGTCGGCCCGCAGCTGGGTCTGACCCAGCCCGGCATGACGGTGGTCTGCGGCGACTCCCACACCTCCACGCACGGCGCCTTCGGCGGACTGGCGTTCGGCATCGGCACCTCCCAGGTGGAGCACGTGCTGGCCACCCAGACGCTGCCGCTGGCCCGTCCGAAGACCATGGCCATCACCGTCGACGGCGAGCTGCCCGACGGCGTCACGGCCAAGGACCTGATCCTGGCGATCATCGCCAAGATCGGTACCGGCGGCGGTCAGGGCTACATCCTGGAATACCGCGGTTCCGCCATCGAGAAGCTCTCGATGGAGGCCCGGATGACCATCTGCAACATGTCGATCGAGGCCGGTGCCCGCGCGGGCATGATCGCCCCCGACGAGACCACCTTCGCCTACCTCAAGGGCCGTGCCCACGCCCCCGAGGGCGAGGACTGGGACGCGGCGGTCGCGTACTGGAAGACGCTCAGGACCGACGAGGACGCGGAATTCGACGCGGAGGTCCACATCGACGCCGCCGCGCTCTCGCCGTTCGTCACCTGGGGCACCAACCCCGGGCAGGGCGCGCCGCTTTCCGCCGACGTCCCCGACCCGGCTTCGTACGAAGACGCCTCGGAGCGTCTGGCCGCCGAAAAGGCCCTGGAATACATGGGGTTGGAGGCGGGACAGGCGCTGCGCTCCATCAAGGTGGACACCGTCTTCGTAGGCTCCTGCACCAACGGCCGCATCGAGGACCTGCGGGCCGCCGCCGCGATCGTCGAGGGCCGCAAAGTCGCCGACGGCGTACGGATGCTGATCGTCCCCGGCTCCGCGCGGGTCGGCCTCCAGGCCGTCGCCGAGGGCCTGGACGTCGTCTTCAAGGAGGCCGGCGCCGAATGGCGGCACGCGGGCTGCTCGATGTGCCTGGGCATGAACCCCGACCAGCTGGCCCCCGGTGAGCGCTCCGCGTCCACCTCCAACCGCAACTTCGAGGGCCGGCAGGGCAAGGGCGGTCGTACGCACCTGGTGTCGCCGCAGGTCGCGGCCGCGACGGCGGTCCTGGGCCACCTGGCGTCCCCCGCCGACCTGTCCGACGCCGACACCCGTACGCCCGCTGGAGTCTGAGAGCCATGGAAGCATTCACCACGCACACCGGCCGGGCCGTCCCGCTGCGCCGCAGCAACGTCGACACCGACCAGATCATCCCTGCTCACTGGCTCAAGAAGGTGACCCGGGACGGCTTCGAGGACGGGCTGTTCGAGGCCTGGCGCAAGGACGCCTCCTTCATCCTCAACCAGCCCGAGCGCCAGGGCGCCACCGTGCTGGTCGCGGGCCCGGACTTCGGTACCGGCTCCTCCCGCGAGCACGCCGTCTGGGCGTTGCAGAACTACGGCTTCAAGGCCGTGATCTCCTCCCGCTTCGCCGACATCTTCCGCGGCAACTCGCTCAAGAACGGCCTGCTCACCGTGGTGCTGGAGCAGAAGACCGTGGACGCGCTGCAGGAACTCACCGAGCGTGACCCGCAGGCCGAGATCACGGTCGACCTGGAGGCCCGCGAAGTGCGCGCCGAAGGCATCACCGCCTCCTTCGAGCTGGACGAGAACTCCCGCTGGCGGCTGCTGAACGGGCTGGACGACATCTCCATCACCCTCCAGAACGAGGCCGACATCGCCGCGTACGAGAGCAAGCGCCCCTCGTACAAGCCGCGCACGCTCCAGGTCTGACCCACAGAGCCGAGGCCCGACCCGAAGATCCGAACAGGTCGAGATTCGGCCACGCGACACCCCGCCTGTACCCCCGATCGCCACGATTGGGGGTACAGCCATGTCTGCACCCGAACGGCCCTGAAGCGGCCCGTCGGATTCCTCAACTTGCCACGTTACGCAGGTCGTTGGCGGGGTACCCGCCAGTTGCGACCGGAACCGCCGCCGGTGTCCGGGAAGCCGTTCACGACGGCAGTTGCCCCCTGCGCAGGCGACAACTCGCCCCAGATGGCACAATCTGTGCATGGAACGCGACGGCCAACTCGAGCTCTATGCGGCAGTCGCGGACCAGCTGAAGGAAGCGCACGCAAGGGTGCGCTCACTGCAAGTCCCGGAGGGCGTACGGATGGCGCTGACCCGGAAGCTGCTGGTCATTACGGCCGCGGCCAAGCACGATCTCGCCAACGCGACAAGGCGTCTGGAGCGGTTCATGGAGGACCTCGACGAGGGCCGATTCCCTGAAGAGGAACGCTGAACACGTCCGGGACAGCCGACTTCGTTGCGGCACAAGGGTGATTAGCCCGTTTCGTGTTTGATTTGCGGTATATATCTGCCTAACGTGCGAAAAGGCTTGAACACTTTCGTTCTGGCAATGTCTCCGAAGGGGAAGACGTGAACAAGGCGCAGCTCGTAGAAGCGATTGCCGACAAGATGGGCGGCCGCCAGCAGGCCGCCGAGGCCGTCGATGCGGTCCTGGACGCCATCGTCCGCGCGGTCGTCGGCGGGGACCGGGTTTCGGTCACCGGATTCGGTTCGTTCGAGAAGGTCGACCGTCCGGCCCGCTACGCGCGCAACCCCCAGACCGGAGAGCGGGTTCGGGTCAAGAAGACGTCCGTGCCGCGGTTCCGCGCGGGCCAGGGCTTCAAGGACCTGGTGAGCGGCTCGAAGAAGCTTCCGCGCGGCGGCGAGGTCGCCGTCAAGAAGGCACCCAAGGGCAGCCTGACCGGCGGTGCCTCCGCGACGGTCAAGAAGGCCGCCGCGAAGAAGGCCACCACGAAGGCCGCCGCCGCGAAGAAGACCACGGCGCGCAAGACGACCGCCAAGAAGGCGACGGCCGCCGTGAAGAAGACCACCGCGAAGAAGACGACGGCCGCGCAGACTCCCGCCGCCGCCAAGAAGACCACCACGGCGAAGACCGCCACCGCCAAGAAGGCGACGGCGAAGAAGGCCCCGGCGAAGAAGGCCGCCACGAAGGCCGCCCCCGCCAAGAAGTCCACCGCTCGCAAGACCACCGCCAAGAAGGCCGCCGTCCGCAAGTAGGGCAGGTGCAGGGCACTCACGCGCCGGGCCGGACTCCCTCTCGGAAGTCCGGCCCGCGGCGTTCGCCCGGGCCCGCTCGGCAGGGCCCGCTCAGAAGGTGTGCAGCGTCACCAGGGTGATCCGCCGGGCTTCCCCTTCGCCCTCGGTCTCCACCCGTACCCGTTGTCCCGGGCGCAACAGCCGCAGCCCGCCCGCGTCGAACGCCGCGGTGTCGAAGGGCACGGGTGTGCCGTCGTCCAGCAGCACCTGCCCGCTGCGGGTCCCGGCGTCGTACGTGTATGCGGTCGCCTGCATGACGGCAGCCTACTGCCCGGGGATCAGCAGCCGCGCGGCGACGGCGGCCGTCCGGGGACCCACCCCCAGCGCCAGCGCCGCCCGCAGGTCCGCACCGGTGTCCACGTCCTGCCGTACGGAATCCACCGCGTCGAGAAGCAGTTCGCTCGCGCCGGAGTCGTCATGCCGGGTCCGTGAACACGGACCGAATGCGGGCAGCAATTCCCGGCCCGGGGCCGCGGCCAGCAGTGTGGTGCCGATCGCCGCCGCGTCCGCGAGAAAAGCGCGCGGGAATTCCCCGGCCGCCTCCAGAACGCGGGCCAATTCAAACGGGCGCAGAGCCGGCAGATCGGCATTCAGGGCGGCCACCGGACAGGCCGGGGAAGCGGCGCGTACGACGGCCGCCGCATGCGCCAGGGCGGCGTTCAGACCACCCCCCGGCTCGTCGGAGACGATGCGGGCGCCCAGCGCCGCAAGCTCCCGTCCGGCCAGCTCGTCGTCCGTGACTACCGCCACATTCCGGACGGCCGGGCTGGCCAGCGCGGCCGCCACGGTGTCCTGCGCGAACGCGAGCGCGAGGCTCGGACGCAGTCCGTCGGCGGCGGTGTCCGACAGCCTGCTCTTGGCCCGCGCCAAAGACTTCAGGGGGATGACCAAGGTCCACTGCACCGGCGTTGTGCCCCTCTCTCGTCGCCGTCATTGTCACCCGGTCCACCCGGTCGCCGGGGTGGCGGGGCGTACGGTGTTCTCGACAGACCGGCGGCCCGGGGCGACACTTGTGCGGCCCCCAGCCCTGGGAGGAAGCCCCTAGAGGAAGGTGTCCGCGTGCCCCGCCGCAGAATCGGCTTCTGGTATCGCTTCGCCGCGATGCTCTGCAAACCGCCGCTGGTGGCGCTGATCAAGCGGGACTGGCGTGGAATGGAGCACATTCCGGCCGATGGTGGATTCATCACCGCGGTGAACCACAATTCACATGTCGATCCCTTCGCATACGCGCACTATCAGTACAACACCGGCCGAGTTCCGCGATTCCTGGCGAAGAGCGGCCTTTTCCGGAAGGGATTCGTCGGAGCCGCCATGCGCGGAACCGGACAGATCCCCGTGTACCGGGAGAGCACCGACGCGCTGAGCGCCTTCCGTGCCGCGATCGACGCCGTGGAGCGCGGCGAGTGCGTCGCCTTCTACCCCGAGGGCACCCTCACCCGCGACCCGGACGGCTGGCCCATGACCGCCAAGACCGGTGCCGCCCGTGTCGCGCTGCAGACCAGGTGCCCGGTGATCCCCATCGCCCAGTGGGGCGCCAACGAGCTGCTGCCGCCTTACGCGAAGAAGCCCGACATCCTTCCGCGCAAGACCCACCACGTCCTCGCGGGCCCGCCCGTGGACCTCTCCCGGTTCTACGGCGAGGAGATGACCCCGGAACTCCTGAAGGAGGCGACCGAGGTCATCATGGCCGCCATCACCCGCCTGCTGGAGGAGATCCGCGGCGAGAAGGCGCCCGAGAGGCCGTACGACCCGCGACTGGAGCGGATCGAGCAGCGCCGCCGCACCGAGGCGCAGACGCAGTCGCAGCTCCAGGCCCGCGGCCAGGTGCGGACGCCGGAGCAGGCCAGGCAGGAAGAAGAGGGGCACAGCAAGTGAGCATGCCGGTCAAGGCGGCGGTCTTCAGCGCCGGTTCGTGGGGTACCGCCTTCGGTGCCGTGCTCGCCGACGCGGGCTGTGAGGTGACCCTGTGGGGGCGCCGCGCGGAGGTCGTGGACGCGATCAACTCCACCAGGACCAATCCCGACTACTTCCCGGGCATCGAGCTCCCGGCGAACCTGCGGGCCACCACCGACCCGGCCGAGGCCGCCGCCGGCGCCGACTACACGGTGCTGTCGATCCCGTCGCAGACGCTGCGTGCCAACCTGGCCGAGTGGGCGCCCCTGCTGGCCCCCCGCACGGTTCTCGTCTCCCTCATGAAGGGCGTCGAGCTCGGCACCACGATGCGGATGAGCCAGGTGATCGAGGACGTCGCCAAGGTCGAACGCGAGCGGGTCGCCGTGGTCACCGGACCCAACCTGGCCAGGGAGATCGCCGCCCGGATGCCGGCCGCCGCCGTGGTCGCCTGCACCGACGAGGCCGTCGCCCAGCGCCTCCAGAGCGCCTGCCACACGCCCTACTTCCGCCCGTACACCAACACGGACGTCGTGGGCTGCGAGCTCGGCGGCGCGGTCAAGAACGTGATCGGCCTGGCCGTCGGCATCGCGGACGGCATGGGCCTCGGCGACAACGCCAAGGGGTCGCTGATCACCCGCGGCCTCGCCGAGACCACCCGGCTGGGGCTGGCCATGGGAGCCGACCCGCTGACCTTCTCCGGGCTCGCGGGCCTGGGCGACCTGGTGGCGACCTGCTCCTCGCCGCTGTCGCGCAACCACACCTTCGGCACCAACCTCGGCCGGGGCATGACCCTCCAGGAGACCATCGCGGTCACCCGGCAGACCGCCGAGGGCGTCAAGTCCTGCGAGTCGGTGCTCGATCTGGCCCGCAGGCACGGAGTCGACATGCCCATCACCGAGACGGTGGTCGGCATCGTGCACGAGGGCAAGCCCCCCGTGGTCGCGCTCAAGGAGCTGATGTCGCGCAGCGCGAAGGCCGAACGACGCTGAGCGAACCCGCCCGGTCGCCGCTGTCTCACGGCACTGCCACCGGGTACTCTCAACCCGATATGAGCACCGAGAACCTCCCCCAGAGCCCCGGGCAGCCGTCCCGCAAGCCGCGTGTGGCCGTCGTGTTCGGCGGCCGCAGCTCCGAACACGGGATCTCCGTGGTCACCGCCGGCGCCGTACTGCGGGCGATCGACCGGACCAAGTACGAGGTCCTGCCGATCGGCATCACCCAGGACGGCCGTTGGGCCCTGACCGCCGACGCACCGGACCGCATGGCGATCACCGACCGCCGTACGCCCAGCGTCGACGAGCTCGCCGAGTCGAGCGAGGGCGGCGTGGTGCTCCCCGTCGACCCCTCCAACCGCGAGGTCGTCTACAGCGAGCCCGGCTCGGTGCCCAAGGCGCTCGGCGAGGTCGACGTCGTCTTCCCGGTGCTGCACGGCCCGTACGGCGAGGACGGCACCCTCCAGGGCCTGCTGGAGCTCTCCGGTGTCCCGTACGTCGGCGCGGGCGTGCTCGCCTCGGCCGTCGGCCAGGACAAGGAGTACATGAAGCGGGTGTTCACCTCGTTCGGGCTGAAGGTGGGCCCCTACGTGGTGATCCGGCCGCGCGAGTGGCAGCAGGACGAGGCGGGCGCCCGCAGGAAGATCGCCGAGTTCGCCGGCGAGCACGGCTGGCCGCTGTTCGTGAAGCCCGCCCGCGCGGGCTCGTCGATCGGCATCACCAAGGTCGACGACCCCTCCGGGCTCGACGAGGCCATCGCCGAGGCCCAGCGGCACGACCCCAAGATCCTCGTCGAGGCCGCGCTGCGCGGCCGCGAGATCGAGTGCGGCGTCCTGGAGTTCGAGGACGGCCCCCGGGCCTCCGTCCCGGCCGAGATCCCGCCGCCGGACGCCCACGCGTACTACGACTTCGAGGCCAAGTACATCGACTCGACGCCGGGCCTGGTCCCGGCCCCGCTGACCGCCGAGGAGACGGCCGAGGTGCAGAAGCTCGCGGTCGACGCCTTCGAGGCGGCGTCCTGCGAGGGCCTGGTGCGGGCGGACTTCTTCCTCACGGAGGACGGCGAGTTCGTCATCAACGAGATCAACACCATGCCGGGCTTCACCCCGATCTCGATGTATCCGCAGATGTGGCAGGCGAGCGGCATCGGCTACGCGGAGCTGGTGGACCGTCTCGTCCAGGCGGCGCTGCGCCGCTCCACCGGCCTGAGGTGACCGGCCGCACCCGGCCTTGCGTACGCCCCAGGCCGGGTGCCTGCCCACGGCCCGGGCCGTGACCCGCCCGACGGGATCCGGACCCGCGCGGCCGGCGTTCCGTGCCGGGCGCCGGGCGGACGCGCAGGACCGCGACAGGGTTGAGCGTGGGGACCCCGGCAGGCCTGCGTGGGATCGTGACGGGTCTGCGTGGGATCGCGACGGGTCTGCGCGCAGGACCGCGGTGAGGAGCGCAGCCGGTGAGCCGGTCGGCCCGTCAGCCGGGCACGACGGGCTGCTGGAGCCGGGTCGGGGGCGGCCGGGTTGCGCGAGCGGGTCGGGGGCGGCCGGGTTGCGGGGCCCTGGGCGTGCGGCCCGCGCGGCACGCGCGACGCTCAGTCGGCGATCCCCTCCGGGATCGCCTTCTTGACGGCGGGCGCCAGATCCACCAGCGGCGCCATCCCGTTCCCGGTGCGTGCCTTGGGAATCTCCACCTCGACATACGCCTTGCGCAGGGTCGTGGTGAACCGGAAGGCTCCGTCGTCCTGCTTCTCCAGCAGCCAGCCGACCCCGTTCACCTCGACCCCGTCGGCTTCGGGATCGGCCATCTTGGCGGGTCGCTCGACACCGCAGCGCAGTATGATCGCCGGGTTCCCCCAGCCTGCGGTCAGCGCGGAGGCGGGCTCGGGATCACGCCGGTCGAGACCGTCCGCCTTCGACGGCAGCACCTGGTCCAGGTTCCGGCACAACGCAACGGTCTTCACGTCGGCGCCGGGAACCGCCGCGGACGCGCTGCCGTCCGTCGACGAGCAGCCCGCGACGGCGACCAGGAGGGCGAGCGCGGGCGGCCCGAGGACAATGCGGTGCCGGTGATGGGAGGAGTTCACCGGCCAAGGGTAGACGGGGGCTACAGATGCACCACCGGGCAGGTCAGGGTTCGGGTGATGCCGTCCACCTGCTGGACTTTGGCGACGACCATGCGACCGAGGTCGTCCACGGTGTCGGCTTGGGCGCGCACGATCACGTCATACGGTCCTGTCACGTCCTCGGCCTGGATCACCCCAGGGATCTTGCTGATCGTCTCGGCGACGGTCGACGCTTTGCCGACCTCCGTCTGGATCAGGATGTACGCCTGTACCACGGAACCTCCAGGGCGGCCACGAGGATCATGTGGGGAAAAGGAACGCCACGGTATCGCGTCGCCGCTCGCCGCGGGGAGACCTGCGGGGGCCGAGGCTCGCGCGCCGGGGTACATGCACGCAAGAAGTTGACGGTCACCTCGACCGTATCGAGGACACTGGAGACGCGCGACCGGGCTTGGACAGGGCCGGAAGGGGAGCAAGGGCAATGAAGGGCACTGTCGGTGAGCTAGGGGAGTTCGGGCTCATCAGGGAGCTCACCTCCCGTCTCACCACCACACCGGCGGTCCGGGTCGGCCCCGGCGACGACGCCGCGGTGGTCGCCGCCCCCGACCGCAGGGTCGTGGCGAGCACCGACATCCTGCTGGAGGGTCGGCACTTCCGCCGCGACTGGTCCACGGCGTACGACGTGGGCCGCAAGGCCGCCGCGCAGAACCTCGCCGACATCGCCGCCATGGGCGCGGTGCCGACGGCGCTGCTGCTCGGCCTGGTCGTCCCCGCGGAACTCCCCGTCGCCTGGCCGACCGAGCTGATGGACGGGCTGCGCGACGAGTGCCAGGTCGCGGGTGCCTCCGTGGTCGGCGGTGACGTCGTACGCGGCGACACGATCATGGTGTCGATCACCGCGCTCGGCGATCTGCGCAACCAGGAGCCGGTGACGCGCGCGGGCGCACAGCCCGGCGACCTCGTCGCGGTCACCGGCTGGCTCGGCTGGTCCGCCGCCGGGTACGCGGTGCTCTCCCGCGGCTTCCGCTCGCCGCGCGCCTTCGTCGAGGCGCACCGGCGCCCCGAACCCCCGTACCACGCGGGCCCGGCCGCGGCCGGACTGGGCGCGACCGCCATGTGCGACGTGAGCGACGGACTCATCGCCGACCTCGGTCACATCGCCGAGGCCAGCAAGGTGCGCATCGACATCCGCTCCGGTGCCATCGACATCCCGACCCAGATGAACGACATCGGGCAGGCCGTCGGTGTCGACCCGATGCAGTGGGTGCTGACCGGGGGAGAGGACCACGCGATCGTGGCGACCTTCCCGCCGGACACCAAGCTGCCCGCCCGCTGGAAGGTCATCGGCGAGGTGCTCAACCCGTCGGCGCTGCCCCAGGTGACGGTCGACGGGGCGCCGTGGACCAGCAAGGGCGGCTGGGACCACTTCGGGGGCATCGAGTCGTGAGCGCGCCACCGAGAGTGCTGACGGTCGCGGGCTCCGACTCCGGCGGCGGGGCGGGGATCCAGGCCGACCTGAAGACCATGCTCGCGCTCGGCGTGCACGGCATGAGCGTGATCACCGCGGTCACCGCGCAGAACTCCCTGGGCGTGCAGGGCGCCTGGGAGCTGCCCGCACAGGCGGTACGGGCGCAGTTCCGCAGCGTCGTCGACGACATCGGCGTCCAGGCGGTGAAGACCGGGATGCTGGCCTCCGCCGAACTGGTCGAGACGGTCGCCGAGTTGCTGGCCGGCACGGACGCGCCGGCCGTCGTCGACCCGGTGGGCGTCTCCAAGCACGGCGACCCGCTGCTGGCGGCCGCGGCCCTGGACTCCGTACGGACGAAGCTGTTGCCGGTCGCGACGGTCGCCACCCCGAACCTCGACGAAGTGGCGCAACTCACCGGTGTCAGGGTCGAGTCGGAGCGGCAGCTGCGTACGGCGGCGGAGGCCGTCCTGGCGTACGGGCCGCGCTGGGTGGTGATCAAGGGCGGTCATCTCGCCGGGGAGGCGGTCGACCTGCTCACCGACGGTACCGAGGAGCACTGGCTGCGCGCCGCCCGCCACGACAACCGGCACACGCACGGCACCGGGTGCACCCTCGCGTCCGCGATCGCGGCACAGCTGGCGAAGGGGCGGTCCGTGCCGGAGGCGGTGGCGGATGCCAAGGAGTACGTCACCGGGGCGATCGCGGGCGGGTTCGCGCTCGGCGCGGGTCTCGGCCCGGTAGACCACCGGTGGAACCTCACGACCCGGACCGCCCGACCACCGCGAGCCTGACCGCCGAGGGCACGGGCCCGCACGGGGGTTCCGCTACGGGCCCGGTGCACAGGTCCGGACCCGGGTATGGCAAAAAGCCGACCTACCCGAGAGTAGACCGGCTTTTCACGGCGAACCAGCAGTGGCCGCGCATGATGGGGTTCCCCCCGTCCCGGACGAACCCGGGATATGGGGGATGAGCGTCAGCGCGAGACCTTGCCGGCCTTGATGCACGAGGTGCAAGCGTTCACGCGCTTCGGCGTCCCGCCGACCACGGTACGCACGCGCTGGATGTTGGGGTTCCAGCGGCGCGGCGTACGGCGGTGCGAGTGCGAGATGTTGTTGCCGAAGCCCGGCCCCTTGCCGCAGACGTCGCAGTTGGCAGCCACGGGTCACTCCAAAGACTTCAGATGCACTTACGGATGATCCCGGCGTGCCGGGATCGGATCGAGGATCTGAGTGGCGGTGCCGGGAGGAGAGCCCGATGGGATCGGGCAACCGGAGCAGCATACAACGACTGCGCCAGTACAACGAAACTACCATGGCGGCCCGAGGGTCCGCCCCCGGCCCTCTTCCGGCGGACACCGGTCCTGGGTCTACGCTGCGTCCCAGTCCAGCAGCTCAAGGAGGCGCAGGTGCCGCAGGTGCCGCAGACATTCTTCGATGCTCTCGCGGTGCGTACCTGGTGCGGTCTCGCGTTGCAGGCGCTGGGACGCGCGCGCGAGGAGATCGACGCGATCAATGTCTACCCCGTCGCGGACGGGGACACCGGCACCAACCTGTATCTGACCGTGGAGTCGGCCGTCGCGGCGGTCGAGGCGGTGTTCCTGGGGCACGAGACGGCGTCCGCGGGACACGCGACCGGGACCGGGACCGCGACCGGCTCCGGCGACGACGGCGCCGCCGGTGTCTTTGCGGTCCCCGGGCCTGCGCTGTCGCCGTCCCTGGCGGAGGCCGCGCGCGCGATGGCGCACGGGGCCCTGATCGGGGCGCGCGGCAACTCCGGGACGATCGTCGCGCAGCTGCTGCGCGGTATGGCACAGGTCTTCGCCGCGGACGGTGAGGCCGCTCACACCGACGCGCGAGGGCTGCGGCTGGCCCTGCGGCACGCGGCCGACTCCGCCCGGCAGGCCGTGGCCCACCCGGTCGAGGGCACGGTGCTGTCGGTCGCCTCCGCCGCGGCGGACGCGACCGAGGGGGCCGAGGACGACTGCGGGACGGTCGCGCGTGCGGCCTACGAGGGAGCGCGGGCGGCGCTGGCCGCGACCCCGGGCCAGCTGGCCGTCCTGGAGCGGGCCGGAGTGGTCGACGCCGGTGGGCGCGGGCTGGTCGCGGTGCTCGGGGCACTGGTCGAGACGCTGACCGGCGAGACCCCAGCGGCCCCGGCCGACGCCGACACTCCCAGCTCTGCTCCCGTGCCTGCCGCCACCGGCACTGCCGTCGTCGCCACCGTCTCCGAGGACAGCGGGGGCGACGACGTGCTGTGCGCGGACCGGTCCGAGGCCGCGGAGGACGGCGGCCCCGCCTTCGAGGTGATCTACCTGCTGGAGGCCGACGACGCGGCCGTCGCACGGCTGCGGGACCGGCTCGACGCCCTCGGGGACTCGCTCGTCGTGGTCGGCGGCGACGGACTGTGGAACGTCCACGTGCACGTCGACGACGCGGGTGCCGCGGTGGAGGCGGGCGTCGAGGCCGGACGGCCGCACCGGATCCGGATCACCCACTTCGGCGTCGGCGACGCGCACACGCGCGCCGCCGGGCGGCCGCCCCGGGAGCGGGTCCAGCGTGCCGTGGTGGCCGTCGTGCCCGGCGAGGGCCTGGCCGGGCTGTACGCCGAGTCGGGGGCCACCACCGTGCTCGCCCGGCCGGGGGAGCCGCCCGCGAGCGGCGAACTGGTCGAGGCCGTGCGCCGCGCCCACGCGCGCGAGGTCGTCCTGCTGCCCAACGACGCCGACCTGCGCCACACCGCGGCCGCGGCGGCGGAGCAGGCCAGGGCGGAGGGCATCCGGGTGGCGTTGATCCCGACCCGCTCCGCGGTCCAGGGCATTGCCGCGCTCGCCGTGCACGAGGCCGCCCGCCGCTTCGACGAGGACGTCGTCGCCATGACCTCGGCGGCCGGCGCCACCCGCTACGCCGAGCTGACCGTCGCCGAACGCCAGTCCTGGACCATGGCCGGCATCTGCCAGGCGGGTGACGTCCTCGGTCTCGTCGAGGGCGACGTGGCCGTGATCGGATCGGATGTCGCGGAGATCGCCGGGACCGTGCTGGACCGGATGCTCCAGGCGGGCGGTGAACTCGTCACCATCGTCCTCGGTGACGAGGTGCCGGAGGCCGTCGCCGAGCACCTCCAAACGCGGGTGCGGGAGGCCTACCTCGCCGTCGACACGGTCGTCTACCGGGGCGGCCGGCAGGGATCGCTGCTGCTCATCGGCGTGGAGTGACCGAAGGGTCGAACGGTGGGGCGGCGGACCGCCCCACCGCCCCACGGGCCCCGTCGCGGACTACTTCGCCGCCTGCTCCTCCAGGACCTGGAGGAGTTGTTCCGCCTCCGCGCACCGTGCCCGTGCCGTCTCGTCCTCCTCGGCAGTCCCGTCGGGGGCGCCTTCGGCCCGCCCGTCGGCGATGTCGCCGGAGCCGGAGTACGCCGCCAGCACCGCACGCGCGCGTGCGGCCGCGTCCGCCGGACGGCCGAGGTCGGCCTCCAGCCAGCCCGCGGCGAGCTGGGCCGCCGTGCGGCTGTGCCGGGCGACGGGACCCAGCGAACCGAACACGACGACGGCCTCCGCCAGCTGGGACAGCGCCTCCTCGAACACGCCGTGGATGGACTCGTCCCCCGCGTCCTCCACCACGGAGCGGGCCAGCAGATCGCCGAACTGCCGGTGGGTGTGGCCGAGCTCGGTGACCAGCCGTACCCGCGCCTCCTCGTCGTCCGCCGCCTGCAGAGCCGTCCCGCACGCGTCCAGCGCGTCCGTCATCAGCGCCCGCGCCCGGTCCGCTCCCGCCTTGTCCGCTCCCGCCCCGTCCGCCCCGGCATCGGCGCGCAGCGCGAGCCACGCGCGGGCGCGCAGGGCGCGTACCAGACCGTGCACGTTGCCGAGGGCCTGCCACAGATCGCCCGCGCGCGTGTACGCCCGGTCCGCCTCGGCGGGCAGTCCCGCGTGCCCCAGGTTCTCGGCCGCGAGATGGGCGAGCGTGGCGTGATCGTGCTGCTCGGGCCAGTGCCGGGCGATCTCGGCGGCCTGGAGCCGGCGTTCGGCCGCCGCCCGGTGCTCGCCGAGCTCGCTCAGACAGTCGCCGAGCCACCACTGCGTCTGCACGATCGCGCCGTCACCGTGCGTCTCGGCGCTCAGGTCGGGCAGCGCGGACTCCAGCACCTCGGCGGCCTCGGCCCACCGCCCCTGCCGCAGCAGGAAGCCGCCGAGCAGATGCCGGGCCCAGGCGCCCAGCGCCGGTCCCTGACCCGCCTCGTCGGCCCAGTGCGCCGCCTCCAGCGCGTGCTCGGCCGCCTCCTCGGCCTGCCCCCGGCCGGCGACGACCTCGGCGAGCTGAAGGTGCAGCTGGGCCCGCCCGACCGCCTCCAGATGCGCCTCGCCGTGCTCCAGGGCGGCCCGCAGCGCGCGCTCCGCCTCCGCGATGTCGCCCAGCTGGTGGGCCAGCGCGGCCAGCCGGGCCTCGTACTCCACCGCGAACCACGGCAGACCGGCCGCGACGAACGCCGCGGCGGCCTTCGCGAACAGCTCCGCGGCCGTACGGGCGTCCCCGGCGAGCGCCGCCAGCTCGGCGAGTATCGCGTGCGACTCGGCGGCCCGCGAGGCGAGCCGTACGTCGTCCCGCGTGCGCCCGCCGACGAGCGCCAGCACCTCCCGCGCGGCCGACTCGGCCGCGGCCAGGACCGGTTCCGGCGGCGGCCCGTCGCTCGCGTGCACCCGCTGCATCAGGATGCGTGCCCGGCCCATCAGCACGGACGCCGTCTGCCGTACGCCCGTGGCGTCCTGCGCGTAGAGCGCGAGCACCTCGTCGTACGGCTCCTCGACCGCGGCGGCCGCCTCGTCCGGCGCGCCGGTCAGGGCGCGTACGTACGCCGCACGCGTGCGTGCCGCCAGCGCCTCCCCGGGGTCGCCCGCCTCCGCGTACAGCACGGCTGCGCGTTCGAACAGCTCGGCGCCCTCGGGGCCCGCGTCCATCGCCTCGTGGTCGGCGATCTCCGCCCGGTCGCGCGCGTCCAGCTCGACGCCCCCGGCGGCCCGGGAGACCGCGGCCCACGCCTCCACGGCGTCCGGCTGCAACGTGTCCGACAGCCGTCGCGCCTCGGCCAGCAGCGCGCCGAGGTCCGATGGCTCCGGCCGTCCGACCTCCGGCTGTCCGGCCGCCGGTGCGGCCACGGGCGCGCCGGCCGATGTCGGCCGGGTGCCGCGCACCCCCAGCGGCAGCCGCTCCACCAGCGGGAGCCGTGCCATCCGGGCGCGGGCCCGGTCGCTGACGTACGACGTGCCGTTGCGCGCGTCGAACCGCCCGGCGAGCGCCAGGGCCTCCTCGCGCGCGTGGTCCGCCAGCGCGGACGCCGTCCAGGTCCGGCCCGCCGGCCCCGGCACCCGCTCGTCCCCGAGCCCGAGCAGGGTGAGGCGGTCCATGAGCAGGGCCACCACGGCCATGAACTCCAGCCGGCTGCGCGGCTGCCCGCCGTCCGTGAAGTACGCCGGGCGCTCCGCCAGCAGTTCCAGACCGCGCGCCTCGTTGCCGGTCAGCGCGCAGAACTCCACGTGGTCCGCGTACGCGTCCCGCATGCTCTCCATGGACCGCACCAGCCGGAAGCCGCGCAGATGGTTGGCGCGCGCCTCGTCGAGGCGGCCCAGACGCAGCAGCGGCAGCAGGGAGGAGGCCAGGACGGTGTGCGGTTCGTGGGCGCAGGAGAACTCGCCGTCCAGGACCGGACCCCACAGCCGGACCGCCTCGGCGTCCCGGCCCCGCTCCGCCTCCCACCAGCCCTGACCGTGCAGCTCGCACGCGTGGCAGTCGGCCATGTCGTCCCGGTCGGCGGCCAGCCAGGCGGCGTGCGCCCGCTCGGCCCGGTCGAGATCACCGACATGCGCGGCCACGCTGAACTCCGCGCTGCGCACCGCCCGTTCGGAGTGTCCGGCCAGCCGGTAGCGGCGCTCCATCTCGCCGAGCCACTTCTCGACGGAGGCGAGCGGGATGTGCGGCTGGTCCAGCATGCCCGCCGACATCCACTTGAAGACCCAGTGCAGCGAATGGGTCTCGTACTCGTCGAAGTCCTCGGGCCGTTCGTCCCACATGCGCAGCAGCCGCGCGAAGGGGACGAACATCTTGTCCTTCTCGGAGCTGTAGTTGTACACCTTCAGCTGGTGTCCGAGCGCCTCGACCACCGCGAGCGGGATGTTCAGCCGCTCCGCCTCGACCAGCAGCTCCTCCGCGCGCGCGTTGCGGGCCGGGCCCTCCGGCTGCCCG
The DNA here is from genome assembly GCF_040296125.1 of Streptomyces sp. NPDC002265. Taxonomy (NCBI): domain Bacteria; kingdom Bacillati; phylum Actinomycetota; class Actinomycetes; order Kitasatosporales; family Streptomycetaceae; genus Streptomyces; species Streptomyces sp. NPDC002265. Next base: position 18,475 of record NZ_JBEOWS010000072.1, read on the forward strand.
CCGTTCTCCGCCATCGCCCGGCGCAGCGAGTCGAAGTCCGTGATCCCGCTCATCGCCGGCCCTCCTCGCCGTGGGTGGCCCACTCCAGCAGGCCGATGAACGCCCGGTTCAGCAACGCCGAGTCGGCGGGCCGCAGCGGGCGCTGCGCCATCAGCAGCGCCTGTCCGTACAGGGACTCCGTGGCGGTCCCGATCAGCTCGGCGTCCCGCAGCGAACTGATGCGCCGGATGAGCGGGTTGAGGTGGTTGAGCACCAGCTTCGCCCGCGGGGCGCTGCCGCGCAGCGAACCGAGGATGCCCGCCCACAGGTCGTCGGCCTGCTCCTCGGCCTCCGCCCGCGCCTGCTCGTGCCGGGCTGCCCGGTCGTCCAGGTGCAGCGCGGGCACGGACAGCGGATGGAAGGCGCGCAGCACGACATCGCAGCCCAGCGGGTCCAGCTTCGCCCGGGCGGCCGCCAGGAAGCCCGCCAGCGCCAGCTCCTCGGCCGGGTCGACGGCGTCCAGATGGGCCGTCACGGTGTCCGCGTCCAGCTCGGCGACCACCGTGCCCGGCCGCACCGACGGCAGCGCCTCGACGAGCTCGCTGTCGTACGTGTAACCGCCGTTGATCACGCCCACGCCCTGCGCGGAGGCGATCGGCGCGACCTGGCGGTACTCCTCCACGGTCCGGGTGAAGTGGACCACCGGGTGCCGCTGCGCGAACTCCTCCAGCGACAGCCGTCCGTCCGTCGTCTCGAACGGCAGCCACGGCAGCATCGTGCGCAGCATCTCGGCGTCGTGCCGGGCCAGCGCCTTCACACCCAGGTAGTGCACGGACAGGAAGGCCGCCAGCCGCTCCGGATCACCGGCCGCCAGCCCGGTCAGCCACGCCCGGATCCGCTCGCCGAGCGCCTCGCGGACCGCGGCCAGCGTCTCGTCCTCGTACAGCGACTCGCGCGAGGCCGTGGGCCGCAGACTGTCCGTGTCCAGCACACAGCGCACGAAGAAGGCCCAGTCGGGCAGCAATTGCTCGCCCCGCTCGGTCAGCAGCATGCCCTTGAGGTGGACGCGATGACCGGCCCGCTGCGCCGGACTGACCGCCGACGGCAGCACGTAGGCCACCCCGCGGATCCCGGCCAGCGGCACGTCCAGGTCGACCGAGTCCAGCGGGGTGAACCCGAACAGCCCGTGACAGTGCCGGGCCAGGGCCACCCGCCGCGCGGCCGGGGACGGGTACGGCCGGTCCCACGGCGCCGGCAGATCGGTCACCGCCTCGTCGCCCACCCGCACGTCGTAGGGCAGCAGCGACCCGAAGTCCCGCGCCAGCGCCAGGACGCGCGCCTCGGTCAGCCACTCCCCGGCCCCGGCCCGCGCCACCAGATGCACGGTGGTGCCCGGCTCGGGGCGGGCCTCGTCCGGCAGCGTGCGCACGGTGTACGAACCGTCGTCGGCCGCCGTCCACTCCACCGGCGGGGCGTGCGGGGTGCGGGCGCTGCGGCTGACCACCCGGATCCGCTCGGCGACCACGAAACAGGCCAGCAGGCCGATGCCGAACTGGCCGAGGAAGTCGGAGCGGGCCTCCTGGAGACCGTCGGCCCGCTTGGAGCTGCGGCCGATGGTGGCCAGCAGACTGTGCACGTCGGCCTCGGTGAGCCCGATCCCGGAGTCCTCGACGCGCAGGGCGCCGCCCTCGGCGAACAGTCGTACCCGGGCGGGGGCGTCGGGCTGCTCGGCCCGCCGGGCGGTGATCGCGTCCACCGCGTTCTGGAGCAGCTCGCGCAGGTAGACCTTGGGACTGGAGTAGAGGTGATGAGAGAGCAGGTCGACCAGACCACGCAGGTCGACCTGGAACGTATGAGGTGACTGGGATGCCTGGGATGACTGTGAGGTCTGGGAGTCCATCGTCGCAGCGCCGCGGGCTGGGGGAGTCTCCATGGCGCGGGGTCGGGCGGTCCCGGTGGGGCAGTGACCGCGGGGGATGGCCGGAGCGCGTCATCCTAGGGCCCCAACAGCCCGCCTGACCAGCGGATTCCCGACACGTATACGGCAATGTCAGTGGGGTGGTGTGCAATGGATCTCGTGCCCGCACTGCAAGAACCCCTGAAAAAGGTGCTCGGCCCCGCCACCGCGAAGGTGATGGCCGAGCACCTCGGCCTGCACACCGTCGGCGACCTGCTGCACCACTACCCGCGCAGATACGAGGAGCGCGGTCAGCTGACCGGGCTCGCCGACCTCCCCATGGACGAGCACGTCACCGTGGTCGCCCAGGTCGCCGACGCCCGGCTGCTCACGTTCGCCTCCTCCAAGGCCCCCCGCGGGAAGGGGCAGCGGCTGGAGGTGACCATCACGGACGGCAGCGGGCGGCTCCAACTGGTCTTCTTCGGCAGCGGAGTCCACAAGCCGCACAAGGAACTGCTGCCGGGCACCCGGGCGATGTTCGCGGGCAAGGTCTCCGTCTTCAACCACCGCCTCCAACTGAACCACCCGGCCTACGAGCTGCTGCGCGGCGACGACGCCGAGGAGAGCGTGGAGAGCTGGGCCGGTGCCCTCATCCCGCTCTACCCCGCCACCGCCAAGCTGGAGTCCTGGAAGATCGGCAAGGCCGTCCAGACCGTCCTGCCCAGCGCCCAGGAGGCCCTCGACCCGCTGCCCGGTTCCCTGCGCGAGGGCCGCGGCCTGGTCTCCCTCCCCGAGGCCCTGCTGAAGATCCACCGCCCGCACACCAAGGCGGACATCGCCGACGCCCGCGCCCGGCTGAAGTGGGACGAGGCCTTCGTCCTCCAGGTGGCCCTGGCCCGCCGCAGGTACGCCGACGCCCAGCTTCCCGCCGTCCCCCGCAGACCCGCGGCCGACGGCCTGCTCACCGCCTTCGACGACCGTCTGCCGTTCACCCTCACCGACGGCCAGCGCAAGGTCTCCCAGGAGATCTTCGACGACCTCGCCACGGACCACCCGATGCACCGGCTGCTCCAGGGGGAGGTGGGTTCCGGGAAGACCCTGGTCGCCCTGCGCGCCATGCTCGCCGTGGTCGACGCAGGCGGGCAGGCCGCGATGCTCGCGCCCACCGAGGTGCTCGCCCAGCAGCACCACCGCTCCATCACCGAGATGATGGGCGAGCTCGCCGAGGGCGGCATGCTCGGCGGCGCCGAGCGGGCCACCAAGGTGGTGCTGCTCACCGGGTCCATGGGGGCGGCCGGGCGGCGGCAGGCGCTGCTCGACCTGGTCACCGGCGAGGCCGGGATCGTGATCGGCACCCATGCGCTGATCGAGGACAAGGTCCAGTTCCACGACCTCGGACTGGTCGTCGTGGACGAGCAGCACCGGTTCGGGGTCGAGCAGCGCGACGCCCTGCGCGGCCGCGGCAAGCAGCCGCCGCACCTGCTCGTCATGACCGCCACGCCCATCCCGCGGACCGTCGCGATGACCGTCTTCGGCGATCTGGAGACCTCCGTCCTGGACCAGCTCCCGGCCGGCCGCTCGCCCATCGCCAGCCATGTCGTCCCGGCCGCCGAGAAGCCCCACTTCCTGGCCCGCGCCTGGGAGCGGGTGCGCGAGGAGGTGGGCAACGGCCACCAGGCGTACGTCGTCTGCCCGCGCATCGGCGACGAGGAGGACGACCCCAAGGCCGCCAAGAAGAAGAAGTCCCCCGAGGACGAGGCGGAGAAGCGGCCCCCGCTCGCCGTCCTCGACGTGGCCGCGCAGCTGGCCCGCGGGCCCCTCCAGGGGCTCACGGTGGAGGTGCTGCACGGCCGGATGGCACCGGACGACAAGGACGCCGTCATGCGCCGCTTCGCCGCCGGCGACACGGACGTCCTGGTCGCCACGACCGTGATCGAGGTCGGCGTGAACGTGCCGAACGCCACCGCCATGGTGATCATGGATGCCGACCGGTTCGGCGTCTCGCAGCTGCACCAGCTGCGCGGCCGCGTCGGCCGTGGCTCGGCGGCGGGGTTGTGTCTGCTGGTCAGCGAGATGCCGGAGGCGAGCCCGGCCCGCCAGCGGCTCAACGCGGTGGCCTCCACCCTGGACGGCTTCGAGCTCTCCCGCATCGACCTCGAACAGCGCCGCGAGGGCGACGTCCTCGGCCAGGCCCAGTCCGGCGTCCGCTCCAGCCTGCGGGTGCTCGCCGTCATCGAGGACGAGGAGGTCATCGCCGAGGCCCGGGAGGAGGCGGTCGCGGTCGTCGCCGCCGATCCCGACCTGGAGCACCTGCCCGGGCTGCGCACGGCCCTGGACGCCCTGCTGGACGAGGAACGGGAGCAGTACCTGGAGAAGGGCTGAGCAGCGGCCGGCGGGACCGGTGGCAAGCCGGGTACGCCCTCCGCGGACCGCGTCCCGTGCGGGTGCCTGCCAGACTGGAACCCGTACGCACCCCCACGGACAAGGACCCCAGATGACCCGCGTGATCGCCGGTGCCGCCGGCGGACGCCGCCTCGCCGTCCCGCCGGGCACCGGCACCCGCCCCACCTCCGACCGCGCGCGCGAGGGCCTGCTGTCCACCTGGGAGTCCCTGCTCGGCGGCCCGCTGGATGGCGAGCGGGTCCTCGACCTGTACGCCGGTTCGGGCGCCGTCGGCCTGGAGGCCCTCTCCCGGGGCGCGGGCCACACCCTGCTCGTCGAGGCCGACGCCCGCGCGGCCCGCACGGTCCGCGAGAACGTGAAGAGCCTCGGGCTGCCCGGCGCCGAGGTCAGATCGGGCAAAGCGGAGCAGATCGTCAAGTCGCCGCCGCCGGGGGAGCCGTACGACATCGTCTTCCTGGACCCCCCGTACGCCGTCTCCGACGACGATCTACGCGAGATCCTGCTCACACTCCGCGCGGAAGGCTGGCTCGCGCCGGAAGCCCTCGTCACCGTGGAGCGCAGCACCCGAGGCGGCGAATTCCGGTGGCCGGACGGTTTCGCGGCCCTACGGGCCCGTCGCTACGGCGAAGGCACGTTTTGGTACGGTCGCGCCGCCTCTACGTGCGAAGACGCACGATGACCGGACCGGAGAGCGAGGGAACCCAGTTGCGCCGCGCCGTCTGTCCCGGGTCGTTCGACCCCATCACCAACGGACACCTAGACATCATTGGCCGCGCCTCCCGTCTGTACGACGAGGTCTACGTCGCGGTCATGATCAACAAGTCCAAGAAGGGCCTGTTCGAGATCGACGAGCGGATCGACCTCATCCGTGAGGTCACCGCCGACTACGCCAACGTCCGGGTCGAGGCCTTCCACGGCCTCCTCGTCGACTTCTGCAAGCAGCGCGACATCCCCGCGATCGTCAAGGGGCTGCGCGCCGTCAGCGACTTCGACTACGAGCTCCAGATGGCCCAGATGAACATCGGGCTCTCGGGCGTCGAGACCCTCTTCGTGCCCACCAACCCCACCTACAGCTTCCTGTCGTCCTCCCTGGTCAAGGAGGTCGCGACCTGGGGCGGCGACGTCTCGCACCTGGTCCCGCCCGCGGTCTTCGAGGCGCTCACGCGGCGTCTGGGACAGGGCTGACCCCGACTCCCCGGGCGCGCGCGGACCCTCGCCGGGGCTGACGGCCCGTCATCCGGTGTCGGCCGCGCGTCCCATGGACGTACAGTCGTCCCGTCCGTCTCCAACACAGCTGTAGAGAGTGGCGAGCACACGATGGACGTGCAGAAGAAGCTCGAAGAGGTCGTCTCGACGGTCTCCAGTGCCCGTTCGATGCCGATGTCGGCCTCGTGCGTGGTCAACCGTGCCGAGCTGCTCTCCCTGCTCGAGGAGCTGCGCGAGGCGCTGCCCGGCTCCCTGGCGCAGGCGCAGGAGCTGATCGGCGACCGCGAGCACATGGTGGAGCAGGCCCGCCAGGAGGCCGACCGGATCATCTCGACGGCGCACGCCGAGCGCGGTTCGCTGATCTCCGACACCGAGATCGCCCGCCGCTCCCAGGCCGAGGCCGACCGGATCCTCGCCGAGGCGCACAAGGAGGCCGAGGAGGTCCGCGTCGAGGCCGACGACTACGTCGACTCCAAGCTCGCCAACTTCGAGGTCGTCCTCACCAAGACGCTCGGCTCCGTCGGCCGCGGCCGCGAGAAGCTGCTCGGCACCGGACCGGGCCTGGACGAGCAGGGCTACGAGGACGAGGACGCCCCCGAGCGCAGCCACGACCCGGAGACCCTGCGCCGCGACGCCGACGCGTACGTCGACACCAAGCTCGGCGCCTTCGAGGCGGTCCTCGCCAAGACCCTGGAGGCCGTCGGCAAGGGCCGCGCCAAGCTGCACGGCCGGATCGCCACCGACGACCTCGGCGCGCTCGCCGACGACACCACCACCTTCCAGCACTCCAGCGACGCGGACTACCTCGCCGACCTGGCCGCCCTCGCGGACGCCCCGGCCGAGCCGCGCCGGCAGCAGCCCGCCGCGCAGCAGCCCGTGCAGCCGCAGTACGACCAGCGGCCCGTCCAGCCGGCGTACGACTACCAGCAGCAGGCGGACCCGTACGGCGGCTACCAGCAGCAGGGCTACGGCCAGCAGGACGCGTACGGCTACCAGCAGACGGACCCCTACGCCGCGGGCTCCGGCTACGCCCAGGACGGCGGCTTCCAGGGCTACGACACCCAGCAGGGCGGGTACGACCCGCACCAGGTCCACCAGGACCACCAGGGGTACGCGCTCGACGAGACCAGCCTCTTCGACACCAGCATGATCACCCCCGACCAGCTGCGCGCCTACGAGCAGGAGCGGGGCCTGTAGGACCGGGCGGCGACCGCCCCGGCGGGCCGGCCGCGCAGCCGGATTGGGCCGAGAGCGAAAGGTCCAGTATCCTGGCTCTTCGGTCGCGTGTACGTCCGCGATCCGCGCTGCCCGGCGACACCGAAGGGCCGCGTCCCTCTGAGCTGAGAAGATCGAAAGCAGGAATGGCTTCCAACGCCCGCCTCGACCACCGCAACCCGCTCGTGTTCGACACACACGAGCTGGGGCGGCGTCCTGGCGCGCTGCAGCGCCTGACCCGCACGATCGACGCCCCCCGTGACCTCGGGATCGCGGAGGTCATCGGAGTGCCGGAAGGCGCCCCGGTGCAGCTCGAACTCCGACTCGAGTCGGTCATGGAAGGGGTGCTTGTCACAGGCACCGCCCGTGCACAGGCCGAGGGGGAGTGCGTAAGGTGTCTGGAGCCGCTCGGGCTGGAGCTCGAAGCGGACTTCCAGGAGATGTTCTCGTACCCTGACGCCGACGACCGTGGCCGCCCCAAGGCGGAACCGGCCGACGACGCCGAGGAAGACGAGGACAGGCTCTTCATCGAGGACGGCTTGTTCGACCTCGAACCCGTGCTGCGTGATGCGGTGGTGCTCGCACTGCCGATGCAGCCGGTGTGCCAGGAAGACTGCCCAGGACTGTGCACCGAGTGCGGTGCGCGCCTTGCGGACGACCCGGACCACCACCATGACGCCGTCGACATCCGATGGGCGGCATTGCAGGGACTCGCCGGTTCACTCGGAGACGGCGAGAAGGACGAGATGAGCGGCGCCGAAGCGGGCGTCGACGAGAAGCAGGAGAAGTAGCCGTGGCTGTTCCGAAGCGGAAGATGTCGCGCAGCAACACGCGCCACCGCCGGTCGCAGTGGAAGGCTGCGGTCCCCACCCTGGTTGCGTGCGAGCGCTGCCACGAGCCCAAGCTGCAGCACATTGCGTGCCCGTCTTGCGGCACCTACAACAAGCGCCAGGTCCTCGAGGTCTGAGCGGCTGGTGAGAGGTCTGATGTCTGACGCCAAGAAGCACTCTCTTCGCGCAAGCGGAGGTGGTCCGGCGGACACAGCGGCCTCGTCCCACACGCTGTTGGAAGGGCGGCTCGGGTACAAGCTCGAGTCCGCCCTTCTGGTGCGTGCGCTGACCCACCGTTCGTACGCGTACGAGAACGGCGGTCTGCCGACGAACGAGCGACTGGAGTTCCTCGGGGACTCCGTGCTCGGTCTCGTCGTCACCGACACGCTGTACAACACCCACCCCGACCTGCCCGAGGGCCAGCTGGCCAAGTTGCGGGCCGCGGTGGTCAACTCGCGTGCGCTGGCGGAGGTCGGCCGTGGCCTCGACCTGGGCTCCTTCATCCGGCTCGGCCGGGGTGAAGAGGGCACGGGCGGCCGGGACAAGGCGTCCATCCTCGCCGACACCCTGGAAGCGGTGATCGGCGCGGTCTATCTCGACCAGGGCCTCGACGCGGCCTCCGAACTGGTGCACCGCCTGTTCGACCCGCTGATCGAGAAGTCCTCGAACCTCGGTGCCGGCCTGGACTGGAAGACCAGTCTCCAGGAGCTCACCGCGACCGAAGGGCTCGGCGTGCCCGAGTACCTGGTCACGGAGACCGGTCCCGACCACGAGAAGACCTTCACTGCTGCCGCCCGCGTCGGAGGCGTCTCGTACGGCACCGGCACCGGCCGCAGCAAGAAGGAGGCGGAGCAGCAGGCCGCCGAGTCCGCCTGGAGGTCCATCAGGGCCGCGGCGGACGAGCGGGCCGAGCAGGCGGCCGCGGAAGCCACCGCGACCGTCGAAGCCGGCCCCGAGTCGGCATCCGCCTGACCGAACAGCGCGACCGAGCGCCCGTGCCTGCCGGGGCGGGCGCGCCGCGCATCCACCCCTAGTCACGGGGGGTCTCATGCCCGAGTTGCCCGAGGTCGAGGTCGTACGGCGCGGTCTGGAGCGGTGGGTCGCCCATCGCACGGTCGCCGACGCCGAGGTGCTGCACCCCCGCGCGGTCCGCCGCCATCCGGCCGGTGCGGACGACTTCACCCACCGCCTCAAGGGCCACCGGATCGGTGTGCCCAGCCGCCGCGGCAAGTACCTCTGGCTGCCGCTGGAGGACACCGACCAGTCGGTGCTGGCCCACCTCGGCATGAGCGGCCAGCTCCTGGTCCAGCCGCACGAGGCGCCGGACGAGAAGCATCTGCGCATCCGGGTCCGCTTCACCGACGTCCAGGGCACCGAACTCCGCTTCGTCGACCAGCGCACCTTCGGCGGTCTGTCGCTGCACGACACCACGCCCGACGGGCTGCCCGACGTCATCGCGCACATCGCCCGTGACCCCCTCGATCCGCTGTTCGACGACGAGGCCTTCCACCAGGCCCTGCGCCGCAAGCGCACCACCATCAAACGGGCACTGCTCGACCAGTCGCTGATCAGCGGCGTCGGCAACATCTACGCCGACGAGGCGCTGTGGCGCGCCCGCGTCCACTACGAGCGTCCCACCGCGGGCTTCACCCGCCCGCGCACCGCCGAACTCCTGGGCCACGTCAGGGACGTGATGAACTCCGCGCTCGCGGTCGGCGGTACCAGCTTCGACAGCCTGTACGTCAACGTCAACGGGGAGTCGGGCTACTTCGACCGGTCGCTGGACGCCTACGGCCGCGAGGGCCTGCCCTGCCGGCGGTGCGGCACGCCGATGCGCCGCCGCCCCTGGATGAACCGCTCCAGCTACTTCTGCCCGACGTGTCAGCGGGCGCCGCGCGTCTCGTCGTAGCGCTCCCGCGCCGCCAGTACGTCGTCCATGCCGCCTTCCAGGACCCGGATGAGCGCCAGCAGCCGCTGGGCGACCTCGTGGCCCAGCGGCGTCAGTTCGTAGTCCACCCGCGGCGGGTTGGTCGGCTGTGCCTCGCGCAGCACCAGCCCGTCGCGCTCCAGTGCGTGCAGCGTCTGGGAGAGCATCTTCTCGCTCACGCCGTCCACCCGGCGGCGCAGCTCGTTGAACCGCAGCGAGCCCTCGCTCAGCGCGCCGAGCGTGAGCCCGCCCCAGCGTCCCGTGACGTGCTCCAGCGTCCCGCGCGAGGGACACGCCTTGGCGAACACGTCGTACGGGAGGTTCCGGTCCTCCGCGCTCTCCTGCGTGCTGTTCATATCTGCAGCTTACGCGCGCTCAGCGCTGACGAACAGGTTGCACTAACTCCTGGTTAGTGCTTTCCTTTTTTCAGTGCTCGTGAGCTGCGCTGCCGCTCCACCGGGCATCCCTATGTCTTTCGAGGAGTACGTCACATGACCACGCCCGTTGTCTCCATCGCCTACCACTCCGGTTACGGCCACACGGCCCTTCTCGCCGAGGCCGTGCGGGCCGGGGCCGCCGGGGCCGGCGCCGAGGTGCACCTGATCAAGGTCGACGAGATCACCGACGCGCAGTGGGAGACGCTCGACGGCTCCGACGCGATCGTGTTCGGCTCGCCGACCTACATGGGCACCGCGTCCGGCGCCTTCCATGTCTTCGCCGAGGCGTCCTCGAAGCGCTGGTTCGGGCAGGACTGGCAGGACAAGCTGGCGGCCGGCTTCACCAACTCCGGCTCCAAGAGCGGCGACAAGCTGCACACCCTCCAGTTCTTCCAGATCCTCGCCGCCCAGCACGGCATGAACTGGGTCAACCTCGGTCTGCTCCCCGGCTGGAACAGCAGCACGGCCTCCGAGTACGACCTCAACCGCCTCGGCGTCTTCGCGGGCGCCGCCGCCCAGACGAACACCGACGAGGGCCCGGAGGCCGTGCACAAGGCCGACCTCGCAACCGCGGAACACCTCGGCCGCCGGGTCGCCGAAACCGCCCGGACCTTCCTCCAGGGCCGCGCGGCCACCTGACCGGGGACCGGCCCGCGGTCGCGGGCCCGCGGGATTGCGCTGATCCTGTCAGGAGAGCGTGGCCGAAGCGCACAGGCGGTGCGCGTCGGTGACCACGCTGTACAGGAAGGCAGCAGCATGACAGCGACGCCGAACACGACACGGCCGGGGCGCGGGGAATCCGACATCAGCGGTGTGTCCCTGTTCGCCGGGGCCATGCTGACGCTCAGCGGACCGCTCAGCATTCTCGTGGGTGCGTCCGCCATCGCCCAGGACACCCTGTTCTCCGCGTCCCGGTACGCCTACCGGTTCGATCTGACCACGTGGGGCTGGATCCACGTCGTGGTCGGAGTGGCGCTCCTCGTCGCGGGCCTGGGAGTTCTGATGAACCAGAGCTGGGGCCGCGGCGCGGGCGTGGCGGTGGCGGGCGTCAGCCTGGTCACCCAGTTCATGTTCGTTCCGTACTACCCGCTGTGGGCCATGCTCGTGATGGTCCTCGACCTCTTGATCATGTTCGCCCTGGCGAGATTTCCGGTCGAAGCCGACCGCTGACCTTCGACTGTCTCGGTAGCCGAAGAAGCGCGTGGCCGGGTCTCTGCTCAGTTGGTCCAGCAGCTTCGTGATGTGTGCGGCCGAAGGAGTGATCAAGAGATGAATGACGTTACGCCCCGATCCTTTTTGCACATCGTTCTCCAGGTGTCTGCCCGATCCAGGGCACAGCAGCGGAGGAGAACACATGAGGACCGTCCGGAAGATTGCAGCGGTGGCCGCAGCCACCTGCGGAATCCTCTTCGCCGGCATCGGGGTGGCCAGCGCTGACCCCCAGGACAACGGCGGGGGCGACAACATCCCCGTACTCAGCAACATCAACCAGATGGACTGGGACGATTCGCCCTTCTGCGGAGTTCAGGTCAAGACCAAGGAGACCGAGCAGAAGACGTCCTGTCCGGTGGTGCACAACGAGGGCAGCTCTCACAGCCCGGTGTACATCATCACCTTCGGATCTTGATCTCTCGTAGCGGTCCGGCGGTCCGGTTGTCCGGGACCGTCGGACCGTTTCGGCTTGCCGGGGCGCCGGCGGCCAGGCGAGCAATCCGGCTGTTGCATCAGGACGGCCCAGCCGGTTCCTAGGCCCCTGACCTGCGGTTTTCTCAGTAGCCGAAGAAGTGCGGGACCGGGTTTCTGACTTGCACCCCTGTAATCGATCAACGCTGCGACCTGCGACTTAGCTGTCGACGGTTGTCAGCGTTGGTCGCTGTTGAGCACCCTCAGACGGCCCAGAGGCGGCCCGAGTGGGGCGCCGTGTGCTGCGCCTCAATGCGAACTACGCCGTGCCGACCAGTACATAGAACAGCAGGGTCGCAGCCCACATGAGGACCACCGGCAAGATGATCACCGCCACAATGATCTTAAGGAAGATCAGCAGGCGGTCCGCTGCCGTGAGTGGCTCCCGCATCAGTCCGTGATCACTCATGAGTCTCCCCTTTGGCCGCACTGTTCAGCGGTGGTGGGCGGAGCCTAGTGACTGAGCCACTCCGGCTGGACGGCACCCCCTCGATGCGAACCATGGGCGGGGCGGTCACTGGGGTCTGCTCGGCTGGTCAGACGGTCATGCGGGGCTGCTCGCGGTTGGATTCGGTCGCGACGTCCCGCTGTACCTCGCTGCGGTACAGCGGGAAGGTGTGAGGTACAACTGCGCCATGACGACTCGACCGACGCAGGCGATGTGGTGGGCCGAACTGGCGATCTTCCTTGCCGTAGCCGCCGTGGCTTTCGCTGGGATCAGCGCTCTTCTGGTGGCATCGGCGCCCCAGGGTCGCCACGTCACAGTGGAGGGCGGGGCCTCCATCGTGCTGATTGCGCTGTCCGCCGGCGTCGGCATCTTCGTGAGTGGCCGGTTCAGGGCATGGGGGCTGCATCGGCAAGCCGTGTCCTGCACACGGTCTTGAAAACCGTCGTGGCAGCGATGTCACCGTGGGTTCAAATCCCACCACCTCCGCTAGATGAGCAGTGAGAACGGCCCCTGACCAGATCGGTCAGGGGCCGTTACTCGTGTGTGCTCTCCGTCAGCCGCTGTGGTTCCCCGCTGGTTCCCGGACGATCGGGCACGGCTAGGGCACGGTCACCCTCTGATCCGTAGCTCTACAGAGATCGGTCATCAGCGGTCATACAGGCTGCCGGAAGGGTGCTGATGGGCACCGCCGGGCGTCGTCGGTTGCTGTAGTTGCTGTACTTCGCTGCTGTACCGCCCCTGGCCTCGTTGGCCGACACCCGCTTTAGACACCGTTTCTTTTGGCCTGGGGTGGTCGTTGGTCAGTGCATGGCAGACCTGGTCCAGCGGCTGGTACCGGACGAGTTGTGGGAGCTGTTTCG
>NZ_JBEOWS010000073.1:0-31065 GCF_040296125.1 Streptomyces sp. NPDC002265
GATCCGCAGGCCCGTCGCGCGGGCCTGCGGCCGGGTCACTTGCCCAGGAAGGCGAGGAGCGCGGAGTTGACCTCTTCCGCATGAGTCCACAGCAGCCCGTGCGGGGCGCCCTCGATCTCCACGTAGTCGGCGGACGGCAGCGCCTTGTGGAAGGGGCGCGCGGTCCCCTCGACGGGGAGGATCCGGTCGCCCGTGCCGTGCAGGATCAGGGCCGGTACGTCGATGGCCGGGATGTCGTCCCGGAAGTCGGTGTACCAGGTCGACGGCGCGGCGGCCGCGGCGAAGAAGCCACCACCCGCCGCGACGTTCCAGCTGTTGCGTACGGCCTCCTCGCTGATCCTGGTACCGAGGTTCTCGTCGAGGTTGTAGAAGTCCTTATAGAAATTGGTGTAGTACGCGTAGCGGTCCGCCTTGACGGTCGCGACGATGCCGTCGAAGAACTCCTTGGGGGCGACCCCGTCGGGGTTGTCGTCCGTCTTGAGCAGGCAGGGCTCCAGCGAGGCCAGGAAGGCGACCTTGGAGACACGGGCGGTGCCGTGGGCGGACACGTAGCGGGCGACCTCGCCGGTGCCCATCGAGAAGCCGACCAGGACGGCGTCCCGCAGGTCGAGGGTCTCCATGACCGTGTTCAGGTCCGCCGCGAAGGTGTCGTAGTCGTAGCCGGTCGTCGGCTGGCTCGACTGCCCGAAACCCCGGCGGTCATAGGTGATCACGCGGTAGCCCGCGTCCAGCAGCACGGCGCTCTGCCGCTCCCAGGAGTGGCCGTCGAGCGGGAATCCGTGGATGAGGACGACCGGCTGCCCGCTGCCGTGGTCCTCGTAGTAGAGATCGATGGTGGTGGAGTTTTCCTGACCCACGGTGATGTACGGCAAGGTCTCGTTCCTTCGTCCGGAGTGACTGGCGCGCGACATTCGCCGCACGGCATGTCAGCACGCTAAGGCGAACGTTCCGCCCCTTGTTGTCCACGAGCGCACCGCTCATTGCCTGGAAGCGCCCGAACGGAAACGTGTCTCGACACGCTGCACGCGAGGCTCTTCGAAAGCACCCGTCGTCGGCAGTTCTCGCGGGCGCGGACGGACCACTGGTGACGCACCGGCAGACAGCACGCCTCCGCCGGCCGCCCCTGAGGTGCTGTCCACGTCTGCGGTCCATCGCCGGCTCGGCCGCCGCGAGCGCCGGTCGCTTCTGCCGCCGCGGGCGGGCCCCGGGCCACCGGCGGTACGACTCTGCGGGGCCTATCTCTGATGGAGATGGCTGACATCCCGAACCATCGCCTCGGATGGGGAAGCACCGGGGTCGGACCGACGCTTGTGCCTGTGTGACGGCATCGAGGAAGCTGCCGGCCACCCACAGCACGTCCATCTACGCCGGCCTTCCGGCGTGCCCCGTCAAGAAGGTGCACATGTCCGCCTCGTCCGATCTCCAGAGCTCGCGCCGGCCGGCAACCCCGGCGGCCCCTCAGGGCGTGCCGGGTTGGCTGGTCGCGCTCCTGGCCGTCGCCTCCGGCATGACCGTCGCCAACCTCTACTACGCCCAGCCACTGCTGTCCTCGCTGAGCGGTGTCTTCCACACCGGCACGGCCACCGTCGGCACACTGATCACGCTGACCCAGGTCGGCTACGTGATCGGCATGCTCTTCCTGGTCCCGCTCGGCGACCGGCTGGAGAAGCGGAACCTGATCACCGTCCTGCTGACCGTCACGACGCTCGCCCTCGTGGCGGCGGGACTCGCCACCAGCTTCCCCATGCTGCTGATCGCCTCGCTGGTCAGCGGCGCCACCTCAGTCGTCGCCCAGATCCTGGTGCCCTTCGCCGCCGGCCTCGCTCCCGACCACACCCGCGGCCGCATCGTCGGCCGGGTGATGAGCGGCCTGCTCACCGGCATCCTGCTCTCCCGCACGGTGAGCAGTCTGGTCTCGGACCTCGCCGGCTGGCGTGTCGTCTTCCTCGGCTCGGCCGCCCTGATGGCCGTGCTCGCCATGGCCCTGCGCGCGGCCCTGCCCCGGCACGCGCCGACCACCACCATCCCGTACCACCACGTGCTGCGCTCCACGGTCCGGCTGGTGCGCACGCACCCGGTACTACTGCGCCGTGGCCTCTACCAAGCGGCGATGTTCGGCGCCTTCAGTGCGTTCTGGACCACGGTCTCCTTCCTCCTGACCGGTCCCCGCTTCCACTATTCCCCGGTCGGGGTCGGCGTGTTCGCCCTCGTCGGCGCGGCCGGTGCGGCCGTCGCCCCGTTCGCCGGGCACTGGGCCGACCGGGGGCTCGTACGCCCCATGACCGGCATCGCCTTCGTGGTCGCCGCCCTGGCCTTCGTGCTCGCCGGGTTCGGCGGACACAGCGTCGTACTGATCGCCCTGGCCGCGATCCTCATCGACACGGCGGTGCAGACCACCCTCATCCTGAGCCAGCACACCGTCTACCAGCTCGACCCCGCTGCCCGCGCCCGCCTCAACAGCGCTTTCATCGCCCTGTTCTTCGTCGGCGGCGCGGTCGGCTCGCAACTCGGCTCCGTCGTGTATCACACCGGAGGCTGGATCGCCCTGACCGCCCTCGGCGCCGCTCTCCCCTTCATGGCTCTCCTCTACTGGACCACAGAGCGCCGACAGCGGGCGGCGGCGAAGCCGGGTACGGCGAGCCTGTGATGCCGGCCGGCATCAGGGCGAAGCGGCGGGCGGCCCGCAACCCGCGGCTGCCGACCCTGGCGGCGGGCCGGAGCCGACCGCCCCGGAGCGCAGGCCGCGCTGCTCCGGCTGGTGGCCGAAGGCCTCACGAACCGGCAGGTCACGCGCTGTCTCGCGGTCCCATCGCACACCGTAAGCTCGCACCTGTGGTACGCGCTCACCAAGCTCAACATCGCCTCCCGGGTCGGACTCGCCCGCCTGAAAGCCGCCCGCGAACACGCGGAGTGACCGCTTCGCATGCCACGCTCTCGGGAGAAGGGATCCACTGCCGAACGGTGCGGCCATTCATCGGCGTCGGACCGGTCCTGGCTCCGGCCGGCGACTGCGGGCCGGAAGGGGCGTAAGGGGTGGGGTCGGGCGAATCGCTGACCCGTAGCGGTCTGCGCGGCCGAGAGGCCGAACTCGAAGAACTTCAAGCACTGATCGCCTCTGTGGCCCGCACCGGAAGCAGCGGGTTGGCCCTGATCCAGGGGGAACCGGGCATCGGCAAGACCACGCTGCTCGCCGAGACCGTCACCAGGGCCGAGGCGGCGGGATTCTCCGTCGGCCTCGGCAAGGCCGACGAGCTGCACCACATTGTGCCCCTCTCATCGTTGGCGGCCTGCGTCCTGCACGGCGACCAGCCGCTGCTGTCCGACGACGCCTTCGCCGATCTCGCGCGGAATCAGGATCAGCGGATCTGGCTGGTGGAGCGCCTCGCGGAGGCGATCGAAGGCAGAGCCTGCAGTGCGCCGGTGCTGATCGGCCTGGACGACGCGCAGTGGGCCGATCCGCTGAGCCGGTTCGCCCTGAAGCAGCTCCCGGCACGCCTGAGGACCTCGCCGGTCCTGTGGATGCTGGCCGGGCGACCGGATCCCGCCGGGCCGGCGGAAGAGATCGTCGCGGCTGCGGCCGGCGGACTTCCGGCGGTCACTGTGCCCTTGGGGCCGCTGTCCGGCGCGGCCATCCGCCAGCTGGCCGCCGACACCTTGGGAGCGGCCGTCGACGAGCGGGTACGGCACCTGCTCGACGGGGCCGGAGGGAACCCGTTTCTCGCGGTCGAGATGCTCGCGGGACTGGACGGCACCGAGGTCTCGGGGGAACTCGTGCCCTCGACGCTCGTGCTGGGTGTGCGCGGCAGACTCAAATCCCTTCAGCCGAGCACCCTGCGCTTCCTTCAGATGGGAGCCGTGCTGGGGCGCAGGTTCGGCTTCCACGACGCCGCCGCGCTGTACGGCCGACCGCCCGCCTCGTTGATCTCGGCGCTCGAGGAGGCGGTGCGCTCCGGACTTCTGGACGACGACGGCGACCAGTTGGTCTTCCGACATGACCTGCTGCGCCAGGCCGTCTACGTCGACGTCCCGCCATCGGCACGGAAGGCTCTGCATCGGGAGGCTGCCGGCCACCTCGTGGCCGCGGGCCACCAGCCGATCGACGCGGTGCCGCACATCCTCAGGGGCGCTCTGCCCGGAGACGAGGAGGCCGTGGCGCTGCTGCGGCGAGCCGCCGAGAGTGTGCTGCCGGTCACGCCGGGGCTCGCGGCCGACCTGATGACGCGTGCGCTCGAACTGGTGCCGCCCGCACGGCCGCTGAGGTTCGAGGTGGGTGAGCAGGCGATCCTCTGCCTGACCCGAGCCGGCAGGAGTCGAGAGGCGCTGTCGATCGGTGACCGACTGCTGGCCTGCCGGCCGTCGCTGGAGGTGTTCAGCCGGCTGCAGGCCGCCCTCGGTGCGACGCTGTGGAACCTGGATCTCGCCGATGAGCTGCGCCGCCGGGCCGAATCGGCCCTCGCCGCCGGAGGCGCCGCTCCGGAGGCCGGGGCGAGGCTGGCCGCCCTGCGGGCGCTGGCTCTGTCCCGGGGGCAGGATCTCGCCGCGGCCCGTGAGGCCGGGGAAGCCGCGCTGCGGGCCGCCACCGCGATCGGTGACCGGGAGGCGCACGTGCTGGCCCTGTCCGGGCTCGGCGAGATCGCACAGAACGCGGGTGACAACGCCATCGCTCTGGAGCGCTTCGCTGCGCTCAGCACCATCGATTCCGCATTCCTTCCCGAAGAGATCGTCGCGCACCTGCACATGGACGGCTTCGCGTCCGGCGGACGACTGCTCCTGCAAGCAGCCGACAACGCCGGGACGATGCGTCAGGCGATGATGCTGTGGGCGCAGGGCCAGCACGATCTGGGGCTCGGCCGGCTCGACGACGCCGACGCCGACCTCACGACCGTGGAGCGTCTGGAAGACGACGTACAGGTACCCGTCCAGCAGGTGAACGCTCGCGTGATCCGCTCCCGGATCGCCCTGCTGCGCGGCGACCGGGAAGCAGCACGGGAACACCTGGCCGCGGCGCGGGTAAAACTGGTGGCCAAACCGAACCCGGGCAACACGGCCGCGGTGCGCTTCCTGGAAGCCGTCCACGCCGAGGCCGACGGAGACATCGGGCTTGCCGTCGACAAGATCCGGCAGGTGCAGCGAGAAGGTGACTTCATGCGTTGGCGGCTGTTGCGCGACTGGGTCGACTCCGCGATACGCATGGCCCTGCGCGGTGCGGATCAGGAGCTCGCCGAGGACCTGGCCGCACAGGCCGGGGCACACGCCGAACGCAACCCCGCCACCCCGACCGCCACGGGCATCGCGGCCCAGGCCCTTGGGCTCGCCAAGAACGATCTCGCCCTCCTCGAACACGCTGTAGCACTGCTCGAGGCAAGCCCGCGCCCGCTGGTCCGCGCCGCAGCGTACGCCGATCTCGGACAGGCACTCCTCGCAGCGGGCCGAGAACCTCAGGCAGCGGCCGCCCTGACCCAGGCTCACGCCATGTTCGCCGAGTCAGGCGCCCACGCCGCGGCGGCCCGCCTGCGGCCCGGCCGGGACGGCGCCGGGGCCGGCAGCGGAAGGGCGGTGACCAAGCAGCGCCCCGTCCAGGGATGGGGCGCCCTCACGGCCTCGGAGAAGAAGGTCGCGCGCCTGATCGCCGAGGGCCACACCAACCGGTCGGCCGCCGACATGCTCGTCGTCTCCCCGCATACCGTCAACACACACCTGACCTCCGCCTTCCGCAAACTGGCGGTGAACTCCCGGGTCCAGCTCGCCAACATGGTCATGGCCATGCCCGACGCTGACCGGTCCTGAGGATGATTGGTACGTTCACGCGATGCCCCTCCGCGCCTGAACCCACTTGGCTGGGACAGCGAACTCGATCGGAGGGCACTGCCATGCCACCTGTCCCCCCACCGCCGACCATCGTGCTCGTGCACGGGGCGTTCACCGACGCCTCGTCCTGGGCGGGGGTCATCAGCCTCCTTCACGCTGCCGGTTCGACCGTGCGCGCCCCGGCGAATCCGCTGCGCGGCCTGACGCAGGACGCTGCCTACATCAGGAGCGTGGTGCGCGACATCGGGGTCCCTGTGGTGCTGGTCGGCCACGGCTACGGCGGCGCGGTCATCACGCACGCCGCCACCGACGCCGACAACGTCGTGGCACTGTGCTATGTCGCGGCGTTCGGCCTCGACACCGGCGAGTGCGTCCTGGACATCACAAGCCGGTTTCCCTCCATGCCGGCGGCCGACGCGACCTTCGCCACCGACCTACCGGCGCAGGTTCCCGGCGGCCCGGACAGCGAGCTCTACATCAGTGAGGAACGGTTCCCGCAGGTGTACGCCGCCGACCTGCCGCCCCAACTGAACAAGGTGATGTCCGTGGCGCAACGCCCGATCGCCCACAGCGCGCTGACCGGCAGAGCCGGCGAGCCGGCATGGGCTTCAAAGCCGTCCTGGTACGCCATCGCGACCGCAGACCGGATGGTCAACCCCATCGCTCAGCGCTTCATGGCACAACGCATGGCGGCCACCGAGCACCTGCTGGACGGCTCACACGCCGTTGTACTGTCGCAGCCCGACGCCGTGGTGGCGATGATCCGGGAAGCCGCCGGGCAGGACCCCGGTCGCGGCGACGGCAACGAGCTCCAACAGCCCGTCTGAGCAGGGCAAAGAGGTGGTCGCACGTCTTCGTGCAGAGCCCTATAGCATGCGTGGGAGACGTCCCTCGGCAAAGGCACCAACATGATCTCACTGGCCAGACGGCCGACGCGGCGGATGGACGCCGTCCTGACCGGAACCATCGCCCTGGCACTGGCCGCCACCGGGTGTGGTGGCCGAACCGGCACCGGGTCCGCCACCAGCGAGGTCACGTCCATCACTGCGCTCGACTACTACACCGACAAATCCGAACACAGCCAATGGGGCGAGATACTCACCGCCTGCGGCAGGACCGCCGGCGTAAAGGTCGAGCAGACGAGCGTTCCGGCGGCGTCGCTCATCCCCAAGGTCCTGCGGCAGGCGTCGTCGCGGACGCTTCCCGACCTGTTGATGCTGGACAACCCCGACCTGCAACAGATCGCGCAGACCGGCGTGCTGACCCCCCTGGACCAGTACGGCATCGACTCCAGCGGCTTCGCCAAGGGCATCCTGTCAGCGGGCACCTACCAGGGAAAGGTGTACGGGCTCGCGCCCGATGTCAGCACGGTCGCCCTCTTCTACAACAAGGACATGCTTGCCAAGGCCGGTGTCGCCGTGCCGAGGAGCTGGGACGAGCTGAAGACCGCTGCGGCCGAGCTGACCCGTCCCGGGCGCTATGGCATGGCGGTCGACGCGAACGCCACTTTCGAGGGCAGCTGGCAGTTCCTGCCCTTCCTGTGGTCCAACGGCGGGGACGAGAGGCAACTGGACACCCCACAAGCCGCGCAGGCACTCCAGCTGTGGGTTGACCTGGTGAAGAGCGGATCCATGTCGAAGTCGGTGCTGAACTGGACGCAGGCCGACGTCCACGACCAGTTCGCCACCGGAAAGACAGCCATGATGCTCAACGGTCCGTGGCGGATCCCGGCCCTGAACAAGGACGAGAACCTGCACTGGGAAGTGGCCCCCATCCCCGTTCCCCGGACCGGGCAGACCCCGGTCACGCCGCTCGGCGGTGAGGTGTGGACGGTTCCGCACAACCCATCCGAGGCACGGCAGGAGAAGGCCGCCCAGGTCCTCGCCTGCCTGAACGACTCCTCCAGCATGCTCACCCTGGCCGAGCAGCACTACACCGTGCCCTCCCGCTCCACCGTGGCCTCCCGGTACGCCGAACAGGTCCCGTCGATGGCTGCCTTCGTCAAGAGCGTGGAATCGGCGCGCCCCCGTACCGGCAAGCTCGGCGTGGAGTGGCCCAAGGCGGCGACCGGGATACACACCGCGATCCAGTCCGCGCTGACGGGCGAGCAGACACCGGAGGAAGCCCTCAGGCATGCCCAGCAGATCGCGACCGGCAACTGACCCCTGCCCGGGCGCGTTTCTGCTGTTCTTCGGCTGCCGATCACCCTGGGCATCTGCCAGTACATCGGTGCCCATACCAACCAGTGCAACGCCATCATGGCCAGCACAGTCATGGCGTCCGTCACTCCCGGCCGATCTAGCGGATTCACGCGATGTGCCGGGCCCGGGCCGGCTGGCACGGTGGCCCGGAAGGAACGGCGGGTCTTCGGTGATCGGGCTGCCCGGTGACCGGATCCGAACCGCCTGTCGATGACGTTCTCAAGGGGCCCCATGTCCGTCGTCCTGTCCACCGCAGAGCTGTCCGCAGCCGACCGCAGCGAGCGCTGGCATGAAGCGGTGTCCCAGACGTTCGTACCGCTCGATGTCAATATCCTTGAGGCAGATCCGTCACCAGGGAGGATCGTCACCCACCAACTGGGCGCCACACAGGTGTCGGACGTCCAGGCCGGCTCTCAAGAGGTGACGCGCAGCAAGCGCCTGATAGCCAGGGACGGGAAGGAATACCTCATCCTCACGCTTCAGCGCAGCGGAAGCGCCGTCAAGGAGCAGGACGGGAGAGAGTGCCTGATAGAGCCGGGAAACTTCTCCATCTCTGATTCGTCTCGCGTGTTCAGAAAGAAAGTTGAGGGCGATTTCCGCTTCACCTCCTTTCAATTCCCTCGAAAGGAGCTCCGCGTGCGGGACGAAGACCTGCACGCGTCGACTGCGAGTGCGTTCTCGGGTCGTGACGGAGGTGCCGCACTGGTGGCGACCTATTTCGCGCGCATGGCACGCGAGGCAGCGGGCTTCGACGAATGCGTCGGCCGCCAGTTCGTCGCCACCGGGCTCGACCTGCTGGCACTGGTCATCAACGAGCGGCGCGGCCGCTTCAGGCCTCAGGCTCCTGAAACCGCCACAGCCATGATGGTGCGAGTGAAGGACCACATCTTGCAGAACCTCTCCGACCCACACCTGTCACCCGCCGCGATCGCCACCGCTCACTTCATTTCGGTGCGCTACCTGCACAAGCTGTTCCAGCTGGAGGGAACCACCGTCGGGGAGTGGATCCGGACGGAGCGACTGGAGCGGTGCCGTCGGGATCTCCTGCGGTCCCCGGCTCTGGGACTCGGGGTGGCGACCATCGCCCGACGCTGGGGGTTCGTGAGCCCCAGTCATTTCAGCCGTGTTTTCCGTGCCGCTTACGGCATGTCACCTCGCGACTGGCAGATTCACGGCCTGTCCGGTGAACAGCGCACGGTTGGCCCCGACCATTCAGCGTAATTGCGTCAGGTGGCGGCTTGACAGCAAGACTGTGCGGCTTTTCTGCAAGGACGCAGGTGTCGTGTGCGGCTTTGGTGAAGGGTCGTCACCGACAACCGTGATGACACCGGGCGCGGATGGCGATCGCCTCGGCCTGCGGACGGACCGGGTCTCCGGTGTGGATCTTCGCGTTGCGGGCGACCAGGCCCGCGGCGTTGTCGGTGGCGCGGGGAACCAGCCCACCGACGGGCATCGTGGACACCTTTCGACAGCCTCCTGCGGGATGAACGGCGTCGATGGCGATTGCGTCGGCATCGACTTCCATGTGCGTGAACAGCGGCGCAAGGAGACCATCGGAGGACGCGCAATTACCGCGCCCCAGCCTTGACCGATCCGCTCTCCGGGCGACAACTCCGCGCGCCGCAAAGGCCCGGACCCGGCGACTCTCGACTGATGTGCCGTCACCCCATTTCGAGCCGAAGCGTCGATGTACCCCAGCAGTGCACTGGATACGTTCCGACAGTGCACCGCCTTTCCCTGCGCTGTCGGGACAGCTCCGGTGCGCTCGTGGACAATTCCCGCCGCCTGTGCGCGCCTAGCATCGCGATTGGCGACTCCACGGACCTCTGTGCCTGCCTGGAGCCGCCTCACCTCGCCGGAGAGACCGGCGCACCACATGAACCCGGGAGATTCACATGTCCGACGCCGTCGTACCGGTCCAGCCGGTCCTGGAGTCCGCCGCGGCCACGTTCGCCGCGGCCACGGCCAACCCGCCCTACCTCTTCGACCTGCCCCCGGCCGAAGGCCGCAAGGCGGTCGACGAGGTGCAGTCCGGCGAGATCGAGAAGCCGGCGGTCGACGAGGAGTGGATAACCGTCCCGGGTGGTCCGACAGGCAGTGTCCGGGCCCGCATCGTCAAGCCTGCCGGCGCCGAGGGCGTCCTGCCGGTGATCCTCTACATCCACGGCGCGGGCTGGGTGTTCGGCAACGCCCACACCCACGACCGTCTGGTGCGTGAGCTCGCCGTCGGCGCGGGCGCCGCCGTGGTATTCCCCGAGTACGACCTGTCCCCCGAGGTCCGCTACCCGGTCGCCATCGAGCAGAACTACACGGTCGCCAAGTGGGTCGTCGAGCAGGGCTCGTCCAAGAACCTGGACGGCTCCCGGCTGGCCGTGGCCGGCGACTCCGTCGGCGGCAACATGACCGCCGCGCTCACCCTGATGGCCAAGGAGCGCGGCGGGATTCCGCTGGTCCAGCAAGTGCTGTTCTACCCGGTGACCGACGCGAGCTTCGACACCGGCTCCTACCACCAGTTCGCCACCGGGTACTTCCTGCGCCGCGACGGCATGCAGTGGTTCTGGGACCAGTACACGACCGACGAGGCCGAGCGCGCCCAGATCACCGCGTCCCCGCTGCGCGCCACCACCGAGCAGCTCACCGGCCTGCCCCCGGCCCTGGTCATCACCGGCGAGGCCGACGTCCTCCGCGACGAGGGCGAGGCCTACGCCAACAAGCTGCGCGAGGCCTGCGTCCCGGTCACCGCCGTGCGCTTCCAGGGCGTCATCCACGACTTCGTGATGCTCAACGCGCTGCGCGAGACCCA
The DNA here is from genome assembly GCF_040296125.1 of Streptomyces sp. NPDC002265. NCBI lineage: Bacteria > Bacillati > Actinomycetota > Actinomycetes > Kitasatosporales > Streptomycetaceae > Streptomyces > Streptomyces sp. NPDC002265. The sequence goes on from NZ_JBEOWS010000073.1 coordinate 10,813, forward strand.
TGCCGCCGAGGCCGCCATCACGCTGGCCACCGGTGTCCTGCGCACGGCGCTCCACGCGGGCTGACACCGCGCACCGCGCTCACCTCCGTCCCGGCCGAAGGAGATGGTCGATCTGATCGGTACGGCGCTACGAACGACGGGCTGACAAGGCGACAGACGGCATCGCGGCCGCGCGGAGAGACTTCCTGTACGGGGTCCGACCGCGCGGCCCTTTCGTCTTGGCCCGACCCGGGATCACGCCGTGGCGCCTGGTCACCGGCGGGGCACCGTGAACACCGTGCCCAGGGCCGTCATGAGCACACCGGCGAGCAGCGCGGGTGCCGATGACCCGGCGGCCGGAAGGACCCCGGCCGCGGCGACGGGGAACGAAATCTGGTCCAGTACGGCGTTCCCTCCAGACCCGGCACCGGGGGGGGGATCCGGGGGTCGGGTGCCGGTGGCCAGCACGACACCACTCCGGGCCTCGAAGGTGCGGTCGCCGACCGTCACACGGCGCGGCCCGGCGAGGCGCCCCGTCCCCCGGACGAGCCGACCGCCTTTGGCCGTGAAGCGGTCTGCGACCACCTTGTCGTTCCAGTCGTCGGTGGCCTTGTCACGGATCCGTCCGGCGACCCTGACCCAGTCCGGCGTCACGACCGCTTCACCGGCGAGGGCGGACGCCCGCCCCACCTCGGCGGGCAGGCTCCCGGCCCGGATCATCATCTTGCTGGGCGCGCACCTCCGGTACGGACACTCGCCTCCGACGAGTTCCGGCTCGATCCCCACCACGTCCGGTCCCGCTTCGGCCGGCGTGCCGGCGACGTACTCGCCGCCCGGCCCCGGCCCGACGACCACCACATCCGTCTGCTCGTTCACGCTCACGCCTCTCCTCGTGCCGCCGGCTCTCCGGGCATGACTGTGCCGCTGACGCTGGAGCGGCCGGCGGGGGACCCGAGTCCGTAGGCGCACGGATGCTTGCCCGAGAGCGGACACCGAGGACAGGAACCGGCAATGTGCGCTGGTGGGCGCCACCGCATGCGCTACCGGTCAAGACATCCCCCCACCGGGCACCTAGCGTCACCGGGGTACACACAGCACGGCACCGCAGGAGGCGGACCATGACCACCGACTTGCCAACCTCGCACAGCAGCCAGCCCCGGCTGCACCAGAAGGGCGAAGTGATCCAGAAGTTCGGGACCGTCAAGCAGTTCCCCATCGCCCTCACCCACGACGCGCGGATGTACTCCTGCCAGCGCCTGAACCAGGTCCTCGCGGACACGCAGATCCTCTACGGCCTCTACAAGAAACATCACTGGCTGATGCGCGGTGCGACCTTCTACCAGCTGCATCTGGTCCTGGACAAGCACGCGAGCGAACAGCTCGACATCGTCGACACCCTCGCCGAACGCGTCCAGTCCCTGGGCGGTGTCGCGGTGGGAGACCCGCGGCACGTCGCCGAGATCACCTCGATCCCGCGTCCCCCGGACGGCGTGGAGGAGGTACCTGCCATGCTTTCCCGGCTGCTGGAGGCCCACGAGACGATCCTCGTCGACGCACATGACGCGACCGCCCGGACCGCCGAGTACGGGGACGACGGCACCATCGACCTGCTGGTGTCCCAGGTGATCCGGACCGGCGAACGGCAGGCGTGGTTCATGGCCGAGCATCTGGTCGACACGCCGCTGGTCCGCGCCTGAGGAAAGCCGCGGCCTCGGTCCGTCCTACGTGAGCCGGGCACCTGCCACGGCATGAACCGGCGCACACGCAGGAGGCCCCATCGCCCGCATACGATGCAGGCAGGATCGAGGCCCGTCGCCTTCGCGCCGGTCGGAGCGCTGCTTGCAGGGAGCGGATGATGGATCTGCGGCAGATGGAGGTCGTCGTCGCGGTGGCGGACACGGGCGGCTTCACGGCGGCGGCACGACGGCTGCACGTGGTCCAGTCCGCCGTGTCCGGCACGGTCCGTGCCCTCGAACGCGAACTGGGCACGCCCTTGTTCGACCGCACCACGCACCGCGTCGCCCTCACTCCGGCCGGCGAGGCGTTCGTCCCCGCCGCACGCGCGACGCTCCGCGCCGCCGAACTGGCGCGGGAGGCCGTCGATGCCGTACGAGGGCAGCTGCGCGGGCGGGTGACGGTCGGCACGATGCAGGGGGTATGGGCGGGACTCCACCACGCCTTGGCCGCGCTGCGTGCGGAGCATCCCGGCGTGGTCGTGCAACTGCGACAGGCGGCCGTCGCCGACATCCGGCAGGCGCTGCGTGAGGGCACGGTGGATCTGGCCGTGGTGGCGCTCGACCGCCAACAGCAGCGCGGGCTCACGACCCGGCTGCTCTCCCGTGAGGACATGGTGCTGCTGGCGGCGCCCCGGCGGGTGCTCGCCGGAGCGACACCGAACGGCGAGGTCCGGCTCGCCGACATCGCCCGGTTGCCGCTGGTGGACTTCACACCCGGCTGGGCCATCCGCTACGCGGTCGACCGGGCCTTCCGGGCGGCAGGCGTCGACCACGGCACGACGTTCGAGGTGAACGACATCGGCGCGGCAGCCGAACTGGTCCGCAACGACCTGGGCGTCTGCATCATGCCCAAGTCCATTGCGGACCGCTTCCCCGATCTGCCCCAATACCGGTTCGACCGGCACGCCCCGAATTGGCAGATCATGGTGGTACGGCCTCCCGGCGAGGCACCGCCGGCGGTCGCCGCGCTGCTGCGGCACATCACCTGACGGCAACTCGTCGCGTCGACGTACGACTTGGAATTCTGCACCTCCGCTCCACGGGCCAGGGCAGACGTGGAGAGCGCGATGTGACCACTTCCCGTACACGCGCAGCCATCCCGGCCACCCAGGGGACTCCTACCGTTCGAGAATGCGCTGCTCGCCCGCTGTCGGACGTCCCGGATGTGGGCCGAGTACAACGAGGGCACCGGCGATGCGAGGGCGACGGCGAAGCGCGGCAAGGCATTTGAGGAGGCGAACGATGTCTGTCGGGTCCGTCAGGCCGATACGGTGTCTGACTACCGTGGCCCGCAGGTACCGACCCAGCCGGTCCGGGACGCTTGAGCAACTTCACCGGTGGACGGTCGCGGTCCCACGGTCCTGGTCGCCCTCGTCACATGGGCCAGCCAGGGCCGTTGGCTCCTCGTACACGGCCAACGGCCCCCCGGAACGGGAATTCGGGGGACCGTCAGCATCTCGGGGCCAGGTGATCCCCGAGTTGATTCCACGCACAGAGCCTGTTGAGGAGGCCCTGATGATCTTCAGGATTCCACAGCACCCACTCGACTTCATCCAAGACGTCGATGAGGCGCTGAGTTTCGGCCAGGTGGGAGGACGACATGGACTGGCGTCATGACGCGGTCTGCCGCGACGAGGACCCGGACCTGTTCTTCCCCGTCGGCGACACCGGCTTGACGCTGCTGCAGAGTGAGGAGGCCAAGGCAGTCTGTTGCCGCTGCCCCGTGATCGAGCAGTGTCTGCGGTGGGCGTTGAAGACCGGCCAGGACTTTGGAGTCTGGGGTGGCCTCAGCGAGAGGGAACGGCGCTCGATGAGCCTTTCCGCGCGCGGCCTGTACTGCCCGTCGTCGACCGGCCCGCTGAACATGGGCTCGTGATCGGTGGAGTACGCAGGAGGCACCGGCTCGCTGCACACGACGAACCCCCAGGGAGGTATCCCCCGGGGGGTTCCGTGAGCTGCGTGGGCGCAAGCTGACCGCGCCGACGAAGGCCGCCGGCATCCTCAACCCTGACCATGACGCGCTTGCGATGCAAACACCGCCCCAGACGCCGACACAGGTTCAGCCGGACGCAGCAGGCCCCGGGCGAACGACTGTCGCCCTGTCCGACGGCGACGGGCCGCGCTGCGCCAACGCAGGCGACCGATCACCACCACCTCAGACACCAGCCGCCCTTCCGTTCGGCCGCCCGCCCGCCGACGCCCGCCCGACAGGCAAACCAGAGCACCACCACGCATTACGGCACAGTGACCTGCAGTAACAAGATGTGACACAGCTTCTCGCCGTGCCGGACGGCCACCAGGTGATCACACCCACCCCGCGCTGCCGCGCCCCGGACCTGGGCGCGAGGGTCCCGTGGGCAGACGCGGTGGACTTGCTCAGCTCGGTGAGTCCGGCCGTCTCCGCAGTGGACGATCTCGCTGACGCTCAGGGAAGGCGCTCGATGTGGAACACGCATGAGAATCGCCCCTGGGGCCGCGGCGTCGCCACGCAGCGCTGATACGGCGTTTCTGTGGTGCATCCACCATGGAGAGACTGGCCGCCTCAGGGGCGGGTACCGCACCTCAGCAGCGCCGCGCGGACTCCGAAATGCTTCCCGACTGCCGACCACGGTTCCCCGACGGCGGCGGCAGGGGGCATTCCAGCCGGATCAGTCGAGGATCGCGAGGGCGATCGTCTCTGCCAGCTCGCTCGGCATCGACAGAAACGCAGAGTGCCCCGACGGCAGCTGGTAGGTCTTGCCCGACCGCGCCGCCATCCCCTGCTGGAACGCCAGCGGGAGTGCGTTGTCCAGTTCGCAGGCGATGTACCGGGATTCCACGTTCTTCCAGGACGTGGCGGTCAGCGGCTCGCTGAAGGACTTGATGCTCTGCGCCACGAGCCGATCGGCCGCCCAGGCGGCATCCTCGTCCGTAACCCCGTTGTAGAAGTACTCCCGGTGCTCGGCGTTCGGGGGCAGGGTGCCGGTGTCACCGACCGGAAGGGCGCCGCCGGACTGGTTGCCCAGCGAGTCGCCCTCCTCCAGCTGGAACGCGGCCAGGTAGATCAGGCGGGAGACGTTGTCCGCGTCGGCGGCCGCCTCCGTCGCGGGGATTCCTCCGTAGGAATGCGCGACAACGGCCACGGGCCCGGGGATCGCGGCGAGCTTCTGGCGGATGACGCGGGCGTCGTCGTACATGCCGGCTGGCTGCCCGGCCTCCGCCGAAGCGCTCGGGAGGTCCACTGTCGCCACGGCCCACCCTCGCGCCTTGAGCTCCGGAACCAGCTTGTCCCAGCACCATGCACCGTGCCAGGCCCCATGAACCAACAAAATGGTGGGCTGACTGTAGTTGTGAGCAGACATGCGTCTTCCCCTCGGGTCGTCATTACCTGACGAATTCCATGAATTCGACTGAAAGGATCCGCGCCAGTCGTCGTCCGGCAGGCTTCACGGAGTAAATGCTGCGCCACATTGGTCGCGCACCCTTCCAACATTCATGACATTAGAGAGTTGCGCGCGCAAATGAAATGCTCAGGAGTCCACGAATTGTGCGTACACGTTACCCTCGGTTCGGCAAATGCAGCCGCTGATCAGACTTACCGTTCTTCCGGCCCGAAGAAGGCGGTTCGGCCGGATCACGACGGGCGGACCGGCGTCGCATGGCGGGTGGAGAGATCACCGAAGGGATACAGCGCCGGTTCCCCGGCACGCACCCGGGTGAACTCCGTCATTCCGGGGTGATCCGCACGACGGACTTTCCTGCGGCAGGCGCGGTCTGTTGAGCGATCATCCCGGGCACCTCCCAGAAGTCGTAGACACGGCCCACCGGTGTGCTGAGCACACCTCTGTCCGCCAGATCCGCCAGACGCTCCCATACGACCGCTTCATCTGCCGCGCTGCCGGGAGCGGCCAGGACGCCCACGGCCGAGTAGTTGCGGAGCAGCATGTCCATGGGATCCAGCGTCACGGGCTTCCCGCTGGCCACACCGATGAGCACCACTCGCCCGTTGCGCGCGATCGCTTCCAGCGCCGTGGAGGCCATGCCGCCGCCCACCGGGTCGAAGATGACGTCCGCTCCCCGGCCACCGGTGATCTCCTTGACCCGCGCGGGAAGATCGTCGGACCGATGATTCACGACGTGGTCGGCACCATGACGTGTGCAGAAGTCCAGCTTCTCCTGGCTGCCGGCAACAGCGATCACTGTTGCCCCGAGCGCCTTGCCGAGCTGCACGGCGGCCCCACCACTGCTGCCGGCGGCCCCCAGCACCAGGAGCACCTGATCGGCTTCGAGCGGGGCGCGGTCGATCAGACCGGCGTATGCCGTGCGAAACGCGATCGGGAATCCGCCGGCCTCCTCCGTGCTCATACGCGCCGGGATCCGGACGGTGGACTCCTCCCGCAGATACGTGTATTCGGCGTAGCCGCCCCAACCCTCGATGAATCCTGTGATGCCGGTCACTTGATCCCCCACCGAGAACCGCGAGCCGGACGGCACGGCGACAACCTCGCCGGCGGCCTCCTCGCCGAGACCGAAGGGCGGATCGCCCAGCAGCGGGAAATGGCCTGCGACCATCATCGCGTCCGGATATCCCGCCCCGGCCGCTCGCACACGGACCAGCACCTGCCCTGGTTCGGGCTCGGGCCAGGTCATCTGCTGGAGCTCGATGGAGTCCACCGGCGAACCGAACCTCACCAACCGCCACGCTCGACCAGAAAACACTTCGCGATCACCCCTCTTTATCGGCCTTTCCAGCGTCAGCATCACATGGCACCGATACCTTCTTCACCAATTCCATTCGTAAAGTCAGATATCCGGACGCACGGACATGAGAACCGGAGCCGCGCGCATGTCCGGGAAGATCGTCGCCAGCGCTCACCACCCCCGGCTTCCGGCTCTCGCAGCCGTTCCGCACCCTTCCGACTGTTGCTCGCCCAGGTTCACAGACCTGCCGACCCGCATCGCGCATGCCACCCTCCGCACCACGGGCCACCTGATCGAGGCCGTCGGCGGGGGCTCAGGGCTTGGACCTGGCCGCCAATAGTCACTTCCCAGGCCAGGCCCGGATCGAGTTCACCGCGCCGCATCCCGATGCCCGGCCGGACACGTCGGAGGACCGGGAGGAGGTTACGGAGACAATGCGTGCGGAGGTCGCGAAGGCCATCGCGCAGGATCTGCCGGCGACCTCGGAGAACGACACCCAAGGGCTCCGCATCGCGCATCTGGAGGCACTGCATGCGGCTCCGTAGGGTGACCGCCCATGTACGCAGCCTCGGCGACCTCGTCGATGTCGTACTGCCGGCTCTGAAGTCGAAAGGGGCCGCATCCGCGTCTCCTAGACCGCCGCTGCACACGGGGAACGGTGATGACGCCCCCGCCGTCCGGCGACCGCGAACAGCGAGCAGCACCTCGGTCGCAATGGGTGCACATCCATCGGCGCCGCGAACAGCGGGGGATGAGCAGCGCCGAACTGGCCCGGGCACAGGCTTGAACGAGGCGACGCCGTCCCAGTTGGAGGTCGGCCGAGGTAATCCGACCATCGAGACGCTCGACGCGCTCGCGGTCGCCCTGATCAGGAGCGGGCATTCGACCGCTCCGTGGAGTATCTGTGCGTAGCGGCGACGCAGTTCCCTATGGTTTTCGTCAAACCGATGACGGTGATGTGGTCGCGCCAGAGCCGCCCTGCCGCCGCGCCTTACGCGCGGATCACCCTCTCAAGGAAGTGGGACCGACGCGGCCGCCTGCCAGGTCACGCCTCCCGCTCGTCGAACTCCGCACGCGATGAACCGATCTCCTCCGCGTGAGCTTCGGCCCACCCTGCGAGATCGCGAAGCACTACCAGCAGCGACCGTCCGCGCCGGGTCAGCGCGTAGTCGACGCGCGGCGGAGAGGTGGGGTGCACGGTGCGGCTCACCAGTCCGTCCCGCTCCAGACCGCGCAGCGTGGCGCTGAGCATCCGCTGAGTGATGGGGCTGACCAACCGCCGCAACTCGTTGAACCGGTAGGTCGATTCGCCCAACTGGCACACCACGGCGACGCTCCACTTGTCGCCGACCCGTTCCAGCACACTGCGGATCAAGGGGCGGGACTCCTCTCGGCAGTTCGGCGATCCAGCTGCACGGACACGAGGCTCATCCACGACCGTCACCGCCACGGTTCCCTCCGGGATACCTGGGCACCTGAAAGTGCCTTCTTGTTCGGCTTCTCCCCCTATGTGAGGCTCGGTGGTGCCTGTACCGCTATGCCAGACGAATCACCTGCCTCTCCCCCACTCTATGAGCTCGGCGAGAGCATCGGAGGCGTAGCGGAATCCCCCCATCGCATGAGGAGAACCATGACAAAGATCGGCGTCGGCATCATCGGAGCCAGCCCCCACGGCTGGGCGGCGATAGGTCACGTGCCCGCCCTTCAGGCTTTGTCCGACTACGAGCTCCGTGCGATCAGCACCACCAGGCGCGAGTCCGCAGAAGCAGCGGCCAGGAAGTTCGGCGTCACGAACGCCTTTGACAACCACCACGACCTGATCGCCCACCCCGGCGTGGATCTGGTGGTCGTGGCGGTGAAGGTCAGCCATCACAACGCCCTGGTGTCCGCAGCCCTGGAGGCGGGCAAGGCCGTATACAGCGAGTGGCCGCTCGGCGTCGACATGGACGAGGCCACGGCTCTGGCGGACCGTGCCCGCGCAGCCGGGGTGCACACGATCATCGGACTGCAGGGGCGCTTCGCTCCTGCAGTCCGTCACGCCGCCCACCTGATCGCCGACGGCTACGTGGGCAAGGTGCTGGGCACGACACTGGTCGGATCGGGTGTCGCCTGGGGCGGTGAGACAGACCGCTCACACGCGTACATCTTCGACGAAGGCAGCGGCGCCGCCACCCTCGAGGTTCCGGTCATGCACGCCCTGGACGCCCTGAACTCCGTACTCGGGGAATTCGACGAAGTGTCTGCCCATTTGGTCCGGGGCCGCACCGAAGTCCGCCTCACCGACGAGAACGTCACGATTCCGGTCACCGCGCCCGACCAGGTGTCCGTCACCGGCACACTGCGCAGCGGCGCGGCCGCCTCGATCTTCTACAGGGGAGCCCACTCGCGCGGAGACAACCTGCGCTGGGAGATCAACGGCACCGACGGCGATCTGGTGCTGACCGCTCCCGGCATCAACGGCAATCTGCAGGTGGCCGACCTGCGCCTGGAAGGTGCGCGCGGCAGCGATGCTGCCGTCACGCCGATCGACATTCCCGGCCGCTACTTCGACGGGGTGCCTGGCGGCCTCGTGGGCCCCGCGCACAACGTCGCGCAGGTCTATGCCGCTCTGGCCATCGATCTCCGCGAGGGAACCCGGACAGTACCGGGCTTCGACCACGCGCTCGTGCAGCACCGCCTGCTCGACACCATCAAGCAGGCATCACGGTCCCGCACCGGGCGGTCGCTCACGAGCTGACGGCACCTCGCCGAGACATGTCTGTGGGGCCCCGATCCGGTGGGCCCCACAGGCGCTGCGCCGGCTCGGGGCATAGGTGCGGACGTATTCCGCTGGCCATCCCGCCTTGCGCCCGGCGCTCCCCCAACGACACATTTCGGATGCTCGTCTCGTTTTGCGAACTTCCTGTGCGGGTGGCCCGTACGCGCCACCCGGAACGGAAGCCACCATGCCGACTCTCCCGCCCCGGCCTCCGGGCCGCCCCCTCCGCACGCTGACCGCTACGGCACCAGTGGCGCGCCGCTCATGGTCCTTTCGAATGCGCTTCCACTTCCGCGAGCAACGAGATCCTCATCCTTTCTCGTATCCCCAGTTCCCGCGCCCGCTTGCGGGTCAGGAATGCGACGACCGAGGCACGGCCGGTGACGAACTCGGCCCGGTTTCGCCGGCGTGAGTCCTCGGTGTACACCAGTGACACGTTCATTGGATCTCGGGTTTTCCACCCGTCCGCGGCCATGCCGACCTCTTCCCTGGCTGTCTCCCGCGTCAAGAGCGGCAGCGAAGGGGGCGACGCGTGCGTTCTCCTCGACAGGAGTGCGGCACGGGCCGCGCGAGCGAAGTGCTCAGTTCTCCTTCGAACGGGCGTAATGGCGGGACGCCTTGGCACGGTTGCCGCAGGACGCCATGGAGCACCAGCGGCGGGTGCCGTTGCGTGAGGTGTCGAAGAAGTGCAGGACGCACGACTCGTGTGCGCAGCCCCGGATCCGGTCGGGAGCCGTGGCGAGCAGGCCGAGGTAGTCGCGGGTGGCGAGCCAGGCCGGACCCCAGGAGGAATCGTCGAACTCCGGCCGCTCGCCGGGACCCTCGGCGGTCAGGGTGGCGCGGATACGGCCGTGCTCAAGGACGGCGTCGACCGGTGCCACTCCCGCGCCAGGCGGTCCGTCCACAGCCGCCGCCAGGGCGTCGCGGGCCTCAAGGGTGTGCCGCAGAGTCGGCGCGTCGGCCGTGAAGCGGCGATCCAGCCCGGTCGCGGCCAGCCAGACGGCGAGGCCGTCGGTCGCTGTGAGCAGATCCTGCGCCGCCCCGTCCTGCATCCAGCGTGTGTTGAGCAGGTCGAGGGCGAGCGGCTCGCCGGTGAGGGGGCGGGGGTCGGCAGACATGTGCGGCTCCTTCACTGCTAACCACTGAAGCTTACGTGACAGGTTGACTCGATCAAACCTAACCCCTAAAGTGGATTACAGAAGTTAGATCCTCTCGAAGGAGCAACCATGCCGACCACGACCCTGCACACCGGCCATGTCGGCCTGAACGTCAGCGACCTCGACCGTTCGCTCGCCTTCTACCGGGACATCCTCGGCTTCGTACTCCTCGCCGAGGGCGCGCAGGAGGAACGGCGGTACGCCTTCCTCGGGGACGGTGACAGCGACCGCCCGGCCCTCACGCTCTGGCAGCAGGCCGGGAAGTCGTACGAAGAAGCGGCTGCCGGACTGCACCACCTCGCGTTCAGCGCCGACTCTGTCGAGCGGGTCCGGGAGTATGAGTCGGCCCTGCGCGCGCACGGCGTCACCTTCGCCCACGAAGGCGTGGTGGCCCACAGCGAGGGCGCCGACTCAGGCGGCCTGTTCTTCCACGACCCGGACGGCACGCGCCTGGAGATCTTCGTCGGTCACGGCGTCAAGGGCGCGCCTGCTCCTCACGAGTCCGCGCCGACCTGCGGTTTCTTCTAGGGATCGCGCTGCGGCCAGGAATGCCCCTGCGGCCGCGGCGGACCCTGCCCGGACCGACGAGGAGGCACCACCATCCATCCCGCCGGGAAGAAGGTCCTTGATCATGAGTGTCTACCACGCCGGTTCACGGGCCCTGCAGGAGCAGGCCGGGGTGCGCGAGGCCGCAGACCATGTGGGCCGGGCCGTCGGCGACGGCATCAAACCGGTGGCCGCGGCCTTTCTGGAGCTCCAGCCGCTCCTGGTGATCGGCGCCGCCGATCCCGTGACCGGCCGGATATGGGCGTCACCGTTGAGCGGGGAGCCAGGGTTCGTCCGCGCCACCGGCCCCCGGCAGATCTCCGTCACCGGCAGGCCCGCCCCCGGCGACCCCCTCGCGGCCGCCCTGGCCCAGCCGGACGTACCGGTCGCCACGATCGCCCTCGATCCCCGCACCCGCCGCCGGATGCGCCTCAACGGCCGTTCGGGCCCCACCCGCGGGGGCTTCTCGGTCACAGCGGAGCGGGTCTTCGCCAACTGCCCCAAGTACATCCAGCGCCGCGCGGAGTACTGGTGGGATCCGCACCGCCAGCCCGGTCCCTCCCGTCATGGACACGAACTCAACAGCAAGCAGGCGACGTTCGTCGCCACAGCGGACACTTTCTTCCTCGCCACCGCAGGCCCTTCGGGTGTCGAAGCAAGCCATCGCGGCGGCAACCCGGGCTTCGTACAGGTCATGTCACCCACGGAACTGAGCTGGCCCGACTACCCGGGCAACGCCATGTTCCTCAGCCTCGGCAACCTGGCCCTCGACCCCCGGGCAGGACTGCTGTTCCTCGACTGGGCGGAGGGCACGGTCCTGCAGCTCACCGGCCGTGCCCGGACAGAGTCCGCAGCCGACGGCACACGTACGGTCCGCCTCAGCGTCGAACACGTCGTGGAGACCTCCGGCACCGTGCCGCTGCGCTGGGCCGAGCCGGAATTCTCACCTGCCAATCCCGCCCCGACAAAGTGATGTCGGCATGTCCGGCGAACGTCGAGGACGGACGGCTCACGCAGCCCGCCACTGCACGATCGGCACTGGGCTGAATCTCCTGCATGATCTGGAGAGCATCGGAGCCACCACCCTGGTGTTCACCACGGTGGAGTTCAAGCACAGCGCCAACAGCGCCCTGCCGGTGTGAGCCGATCGCACCTGCCGCAGCTCACCGTGTCCGGCGGGTCCGGTGCCGCGGTGACACCGAACCCGCCGCGCCTCAGAAGCTCAGGCTCCAGCAGTCCAGGTAACCGGGCTCCGCGGTGAAGATGCCGCAGGTGTGGTCCGTGACCCACAGTCTCCAGGTGCCGTTGGCGGGCACCTCCGAGGCGTCGCCAGTGTACGTCGCGTGGATCTGGCCCTCACCTGTGTCCCGGTACCACGACTTCACCGCAATCTCCGTGCCGCTCTCGCCGACCAGCATGACCACCTGACCACCCGCCCACGGATGGACGAGGCCGGTGATCGCCTTGAGGTCTGTGGGCTCGTTGCCCCGGCGGCCGGTCACGACCAGCGGGGACTCGATCGCCTGCCAGTCGGGAACGTCGAAGCAGGCAGGATTGACGAGATGGCGTCCGCCGGATGCGAGGACGAGCCATTGCACGCACGGCTGGACCGGGGTGCAGCAGCCCCGCTGGCCGTGCCGTCCCATTGCTGTCAGCCTGGCGGGCCACCGTCCGAACTGCCTCACCCAGGGCGGTTCGCCGACGGAAGGCAGCCGGACAAGCCCGCAGGCCCCAGATTGGCGACCTGCAGCCTGCGGTCGTGCAGGGCTGAGTGCGAGTGCCACTCGCCTGGACGATCAACGGACACGAGGCATAAGGAATCCAGATCCTGGCCCGCCGCGGGCATCTGCGCAGACCTCGTCCCCGCGCCGGCACAAACGGGCCCGGTGGCAGCCCTGCTGGGCCGGGCGCTACGAACCCGACGCGGTCCGTCGTGGCAGGAACGGGCGATCCGTGCCGACCCGCCGTATCGTCACTGATCGAGAGTCACGTAAGACCGCGACTGCCTGCGGTAGCGGCCCGGGGCGAGTCCGATGACCCGCTTGAAGGCGTGGCTGAAGGCGCTCTCCGAGCCGTAGCCGTATTGCGTGGCAATAGAGGAGATCGTCCGGTTTCCCGTGCGCAGCTCTCGTGCGGCTGAGCGGATCCGCCAGGTGGCGAGGTACTCGAGGGGCGGGGTGCCGACCAGCTCGTTGAAACGAGCCGCGAAGTGCGACCGGGACATACCGGATTTGGCGGCCAGTTCGGCCACCGTCCACACATGGGCGGGGAACTGGTGCATGAGGGAGAGCGCGGTGCCGATGGCGGGATCGGCCAGCGCGGTCAACCAGGCATGTCCGGTGGAGCCCTGGGCGGCGACGTAGCTGCGCAGCACCTGGACCAGAACGATGTGTGCCAGCCGCTCGACGATCAGGCCACTGCCGATCTCACGGGTGGCAGTCTCCTGGCGCAGCATGTTCAGCGCGGTGCGGATGGCGCCGGCCTCGTCCGAGGCTGCGGGAACGTGCACCAACGGGGGCAGCACATCCAGGAGCACGGCGGCGTTCGCGGTGTCGAGGTGGAACCCGCAGCCGACAACGACCGAGTCCACAGCTCCGCCTGAGGGTCCGACACGGACGGTGCCGCCTTCGACAAAGCCCGTGAAGATCTCGCTGCTGGCCTGGGCAGGGACCCTTGGATCACTGGAAAGCCGGTACGGACGGCCGTTGCCCAGCAGATAGCAGTCGCCCGCCACGGCCCGGACGGGTGCGGCACCTTCGGTCTCCACCCAGCACTCGCCCTCAAGGACGGCACCCAGCTTAATGTGCTGATATCCGGCAAAGGAGATCGCCCACGCGCCTACCCCTTCCAGGCGCGCGAAATTGGCGCTGCGCATGTCCAGGAGAGCGAGAACATCGTTGAGGGGATCCATCGGCTCCCTTGTCAGGGTGAAGCGGAGCCTCGGCGGTGAGACTTCGGACGAAGTGAACAGTGACAGTCAGACAGGATATGCCAGTAGCGGCTCCAGGCGATCCGGGACGGGATGCGCGGCCACACCGATGCGCGGCCGGATCCTTACGGCCGCGTAAGTCACTCCCGGAAATCACAGTCCTCGACCATGCCGCTCGTATTCTGATCGGGAAAAACTCGCCGAACAATGCGCGAGGCTCCACGATGTGTGCGCCATCGTCCGAGTTCATTCGCCCCGGTTCAAGCCCCCGTGGATGCGCCGCCCTCCGAAGGCCTGAAACAGAACATCCCGAAGGTATGAACGGATCTGACGGCAACAAGTAATCGCGGCTGCCATGAAGATTCAGCGTGGACGCTGAGGTGCGGCTACGCACAATGGGACATCGGCCAGCCGTCTGACATTCGTTCGGAGGGTTTCTGTCATGTCTATCACGTCCACGGCCGGAGCGTTCGAGGGCCGGCGTCTGTTGATCATCGGGGGCCGGTTCACACACTGGTCAGCAATTGGCCCGGACAGCGTCCGTATCGTGATCGACTGGCCGATACGGGAGGTACGTTGCTCATCGGGAGAGTATTTCGCACGGAGCGTGCCGCCGTGCAGCGGTCGGCTGCTTGAGCAGGCCCAAGGTCGACTGTCGTTGAACCCGTCAGCGACCAAGTCACGACTGCGCCTGCCAAGGCCGTGGTCCCGCACTCTCCTGCCAGCGCTGCAGTTGCGGGCCGTCGACGCACACGATGCCGCACTGCTCTGCGTAGTCGAGTGCGGGGGCTGTGAAGTCGCTGGTGGTGACCACGACAGCGACGTCGGCGCCGTGAACGGTGAAGCAGGTGCCTCCGAAACGCTGCAGGTCCTGGGAACCGACTCTGTTGCCGTCGCAGTACCGCTTGCACTGGATGACGACCAAGCGCCCGTCGGGCGTCCTCGCCACAACGTCGGCACCCAGGTCGCCGGCTCCGCCCACGACGTCCACGTCGAAACAGCCGTCGCGTCGACACAGTTCGGCCACGGCCTGTTCGAACTCGTCTGGGTCCAGGGTCTCGTAGGCGATCTCCATCGTGACCGCGGGCGCCTCGGGAAGCAGGACGGTGGGTTCCGCGCCGGTTCCGGCGGGGACCAGAGCAACGGCGGGAGCCGACGACGCCGCGTCGAGCGCTTCGACTGCCGTCTGGGTGGCTTCCTCCAGGGCCTGGGCCGAGCGGCGTGCGATCCTGGCCGCCGACATGCGGCGCGTATCGCGGCAGCCGGCGATGACGGCGCTGACGCCCATCAGGACGAGCGCCACAGCCCAAGCGGGACGGTGCGCCGCGGCCGCGAGCGCGGTGCGGGCAGTCGCGCCCAGCAGCGCGAGGATGACGGCAAGGAGGGCGAAGTAGATGGCCGTCGCCCGGAGTTCGAACCGGCGAGAGCGGCGCGTGGTACGCCGGGCGCGTGCGGGAACGGCCATGGTGATGTTTCCTCCCCCTGGGACGTCAACGAAGATCAATTCGCGTCTTCCCGGGCGGCGGCCGTTCTATCTGCTCCGTCGTGCAAGCCTCTTCCGGCCCGAGCGCGAACGCGGGCTCGCCTGCATCGGCAGACACGTCGAAGCGGACCTGCGCAACGCGATTCCGTGCCCGCAGACGCCGTGATCGTCGTCGAGGCACCCTGGCTGCGTGCGCCCATGACCAGGTCGGCCCTTGCAGCCGCCGCGACGCTCGCGCAGCTCGACGACCGGCGTCGGCCGGTCGGTGAGGAACGGCGGGAGCGACGAATCGGGTCGTGCGCCGATCGGCTCGGTGACGCTTCTTGCGGCGCGGCCGATCGGTGCGGCGCTTCCTGGTCAGCGTCCCGCTCAGATCTTTTACGGGCTGCGATAAAGCGCTCGGTCGGTGCGTCATGCGTGCGTGCCTTGGCTGCGCCTTTCTGGGCCGGGCCAGTTAAGACAGAACGAGTCAAGCCCGGGATGCCTTCGCTCTTGCGGGGCATCCGGTGGGGCATGGCTACTGGATCGGCAACAGCACACGGTCAGGCAAAACGCGCGGCGAACAGCGAGGCGGTCGCGGCAGCGGCCCGTGCAGGCTTCGTCGCCCGCGGGGTCATCTACGTACTGGTCGGTGTTCTCTCCCTTCGGATCGCCTTCTCTGGCGGTGGCGAGCAGGCAGACCGGGGCGGCGCAATTGCCGAGATCGCCCAAAAGCCCTTCGGCACTGCACTGTTGTGGCTGCTCGGGATCGCCTTGGCCGGGATGGCCCTGTGGCGGCTGTCCGAAGCCGCCTTCGGGCAGGCGGCTCCCGACGGCGATAAGCCGGGCAAGAGGGCGATGTCCGCAGGTCGTTGCGTCTTCTACGGCTTCGTCGCGTATTCCGTGCTCTCCTACGCAGCCGGACACAAGAGCAGTGGCAGCGGCAGTTCCGACCAGAACTCCCAAGACGTCACGGCGAAGGCGCTGGACTGGCCCGGCGGGCAGTGGATCGTCGCCGTCGCCGGTGCTGCGGTGGTCGCAGCGGGCCTGTGGATAGCCGTCCGGGCTCTCCTGCGCAAGTTCGAGAAGCATCTGAAGACGGCGGCGATGTCCCGGAAGACGCGTCAAGCCGTCGCGTTCTTCGGCGTGTTCGGCGGCACGGCCCGCGGCATCATCTTCGCCACGGCGGGCGGTTTCGCCATCACGGCGGCCATGCAGCACGAGCCGGGCAAGGCCAAGGGCATGGACAACACCCTGCGTACGTTCGCCGACACCCCTGTGGGGCCCTGGCTGCTGGCGCTGATAGCCGTCGGTCTCATTGCCTTCGGGATCTTCTCCTGGGCCAACGCCCGCTGGCGCAAAGTCTGACCGGCGGCAGAACAGGGCAGGCGACACGCCCTGTTCTGCCGGGCACAGACCGCCTGCTGAACCGTCACCACCGGGGACCTCGGCCCCAGCACACCTGAGGCTGGGACGGGCAGCGCCGCCACCGACCACATCAAGAACCGTCAGAGCTCCTGTCCGGACCGGACGTTTATGCATTCCCCATCGGCGCACACGAAGAGCTGACACCACCTCTATCCGAGAAGCGGAGACACACATGGGCATCATCGCGTGGATCATCATCGGCCTGCTTGCCGGCGCCATCGCCAAGGCCCTGATGCCGGGCAAGGACCCCGGCGGCATTCTCGTCACCATGCTCATCGGCATCGCCGGCGGTCTGCTCGGCGGCTGGCTCGGCAAGGTGATCTTCGGCGTCGACTCCATCGACGGGTTCTTCAACCTCTCCACCTGGATCGCCGCGATCGCCGGCTCCCTGATCCTGCTCCTCCTCTACCGCCTCGTGACCGGCAACCGACACTCCCACCACCACGCCTGACGCGGCGAAAACACACGCCCACACCAGTTGACCGGCTCCCCCTCAGTCGCAGGACGGGAGCCGTCAGCATGTCCGGGCCTGCGACGAAAACCGCCCACGGCACCGTGTCTTCACACAGGTTGACGAGGAAGCCGACAAGCCGTCGCGGCCTCTCCCGGCGCCGACAGCTGACGTGCCCGCGCCGGCCGGCGTAGACCAGGCAGATGGCGACCTGGGCATTCTCGATCCTGCCTTCGGTGCCTGTGTACTGGCGCTGGACACCGACGGTTTCGGTGCCTTTCTTCACGTCGCCGGTCTCGTCGACCACCAGCACCGCCTCGTCGTCGTGCAGATGCTCCAACACGTAGGCCTGCACGTCGTCGCGGACCTGGTCGGCGTCCCACTTGGCCCGCCCGAGCAGGTGCTGCATACCGTCTGGGGTCCTGTCCCCGGCCCACTCGGCAATGGTCCAGGAGTTCTTGCGCGGCAGGTCCGACAGCAGGCCGAGTACCAACTTCCGTGCCCGGTGGCGGGATTCGAACCGCGTGAACCGTCCCGCTATCCGGCTCATCGGGCCCTCGAACCCCTCCTGCCAGCGGGCAGGGTTTACGCTGTGACCCGCGGCCACCGCATGATCTTCAGTCTTCACACACCGACGATCAACGGTGGCCGCACCCGTCTCCACAGCCCGTCAGGGTCGCGCAGCGTCTGTCTGCCGTCCTATGTCTGGAGGACTTGTGCAACGTGGCGAAGTCTGGTGGGTCCAGTTCGACGAGCGGAGGTTGGTCGTACTGCTGTCAGGAGACGACACGTCCGGGATCCGGGTGATGCAGGTCGTCGCTCCGGCGGGCGTCGACATGAGCGGTCTGGGCATCGAAGTGCTGGTGGGCGCCGGTGAAGGAGTGCCGTTCGAAGGCGTGCTACGGCTCGCGTTCCCGCGTCCAGGCTTCACTCCTTGCACGTGGCTGACCACCGTGTCACGGAACGACCTGATAGAGCGGGCGGCCGTCCTGTCCTCCGCAAAGCTCAGCGAGATCGACGATGCCCTCCGACTCGCCGAACAAGCGCAGGAGCAGACCCCGGCGACGACCGCGAAGCTCAGCAAGATAAGGGACGCCCTCTGTCTCGGCGAACTCGGGTAAAGGGAGAAGGAGCCGACGCCCGCGACGGCTGGGCGGTCTCGGCCAGATCGTCGACGCTGGCCGACTGTCGCCCCAGCGGCAGGAGCCTGCGCCGAGGGCGCCCGACGGGGTGCGCCCGATGCTCTACAGGTCGCCGACCGGTTCCATCTGTGGCAGGGCCTCGGCCGAGCCGTCGGAGACCTGTGTCGCCGCCCACCGCAACTGCTTGCCCAAGCCGTCGCCCAGCGCCATGTTGCCGCAGGCCGCCAGACCGGATTCCGGTCGGCCCCAGCACGACTCGACGCCCGTCGGCCGACGGGCTGAGCGCAACAAGCCAGCACATGCTCTGGTCCACGGGCTACTCGCCCGAGGGAACTCGCGCCGGGCGATCGCCCGGCACCTGGGCTGGGGCCTCAACACCGTGCTCCGGTAGTCGAACGCCGCACGCTGGCAGGACACTATCCGCGAAAACCGGCCCGACCCAGCCGGCTGGACCCCTGCAAGCCCTATCTGGAGCGACGATTCGCCGAGGGATGCACCGGTGTCACCCGACTGCACGGCGAGCTAGTTGCCAAGCGCGCTCCTGTCACCTACGGCGTGATCCGCGCGTACGTTGCCACGTTGCGCGGGACTCCGTCCGCCGCACCGCCCCGCACCGGCCGCCGACGGTGCGGCAGGTGACCGGCTGGATAACCCGTCACCCCGCGACCCGACCGCGGAAGACCGGGCCCGCCTGAAGGAGGTCCTGGCACGCTGCCCCGAACTGGACACGGCAGCCGGACATGTCCGCGACTTCGGCGAGATACTCACCGACCGCCTCGGATCCACGCTCCCCATCTGGCTGGATCGATGCGGTCGAGGCCAGCCAGCTACCCGGTCTCACCGGCTTCGCGCTCCATCTCCTGCGAGACCGCGACGCTGTGACCGCCGGGCTCACTCTCGACTGGAGCTCCGGCAGCACCGAGCGCGCCGTCAACCGCATCAAGAAGATCAAGCGGCAGCTCTACGGCCGAGCCGGATTCGAACTGCTCCGCAAGATGATCCTGCTCCAGTTACACTCCGAGACGCCCCCAGGATCTGCACGAGACGGATAAGCAGGAGCATCTGTCGCGGCGGGTGTGTGACCGCGGGCCATCCAGGTTCCCAGCCATGGCAGGATGGCCTCATGTTGATCCGAAAGGGCGATGCCGCGTAGGCGTCCCAACGCCGTCCGTGCAGAGCAGTGGCGGCCACGATGGCGGTATCCGGTCATGAGGGTCCCCGGTGTCTCCGCGCGGACTCGTGCAGCGATCCGCCGGGTCGAAGACCAGGAGATGTGGCCCAACGCGGTCGCCAAGGCGCTCGCGTGTTTCGAGTGGGCTTTTAAGGAGCCGAGACGCTACCTGGACGCCTCCGCGTTTGATCCGCCCGGGGTGGGAGATGCCCGTGATGACCTGGAGTGGGCGATGCTTTACCTTCCGCGCGGAGCCCAACGGGACTTGGGCCGATTGATCACGCGTATCGACGAGGAATTCGAGCGCCGCACCTTGCCGGATCCCAACTACAACGAGTGGGCGGCGACGTGCTGGTGGTGGACCAAAATGCGTGAACGCTGACGGACCCGAGGCCGCCGCCCCTCCCTGCAATCGAACAGACCTGTCACCCTCCGCAACCGCTCCCCAAGATCTGTGCCGGAACCGAGAAATGACGTCACCGGGACGGGCGTCGCGCTTCGTTGCCGGACGGGACGGAACCGAGTGACGAGGGCTGGCGGTGCTCGAAACCCGAGTGCGGGCCGGGCTCGGACAACGGCAGGATGGGCGGATGGAGCAACCGCTTGACGTGCCTGAACTCGCCGCTGGTGCCGGAATCATCCTTCGGCCGTGGCGTCTTTCAGACCTTCCGCTGGTCCGTGAGGCGTCAAAGGACGACTACATCCCGTTGATCACGACCGTGCCCTCGCCGTATTCCGAGTCGGCGGGCGTCGCGTTCATCGAACGGCAGTGGGGCCGGGCGACCACGGGGGCTGGCTATACGTTCGTGATCAC
>NZ_JBEOWS010000074.1:0-31051 GCF_040296125.1 Streptomyces sp. NPDC002265
GACGGCCGGGCCCGCCGGACGGTTTCCCGGCCGTCCGCCCCTTCGGCGCCCTTCGCCCCCTTGGCTCAAATCTTGAAAGAAGTCGGCTGCAATTCGAAGACATATGTCAATCGAACATGCTCAAATTCACTCGTCCAAGGGTAACTTGCAGGACAGGGAAGCGAGTTGGGGTTCCTGTCCCCGGAGCGGGTTGGAGGCGATGTCGTCGTGCGGGAACCGGCGCCATTCACCCGGCAGCTGCGCGTCCACCAGGACCGGGGTCACACCGTCCTGGAGTTCCACGGCGAGATCGACATCGCCGCGGCCGCCGAGATCGTCCCGCACCTGGACCACGCCACCTCCGGCCCCGAACCACAGGTCGTGATCGACCTCGCCGAGATCGAGTTCTTCGACTGCTCCGGCCTGCGCCTGCTCTACCGGGCCCGGCACCGGGTGCTCGACCGGGGCGGGCAGCTGCACCTGGTGTGCACCCACCCGCTGACGCTGCGCGTCCTGCGGCTCACCGGTCTGTCCCGGCTGCTGCCGCCCCGGCCCACCCTGGACGAGGCGCTGGGCCGGCCCGAGACCACCTCCGGCACCTTATGACCCGTACGACCCCGCCCCGCCGCCCCGTTCCGCCGGCCCGGTGCACGGCGCGTCGAACAGGGCACTGACGGACTCACCGTTGTGGATACGGCGCACGGCCTCCGCGAGCGCCGGGGCGATGGAGAGGATCCGCAGCTTGTCGGTGTGCTCCTCGGCCGGCACCGGAACGGTGTTGGTGCACACGATCTCCAGCACGTCGGGCTGCTCGCTGAGCCGCTTGAGCGCCCCCGCCGCGAACAGCCCGTGCGTACACGCCACCCGGATGCTGCGCGGACCCATCTCCCGCAGCCGCTCCAGGAGTTCGAGGACCGTACTGCCCTTGGCGATCTCGTCGTCGAGCACGATGACGTCCCGTCCGGTGACATCGCCGATCACCGTGCTGATGCTCACCCGGTCGTCCGCGTAGCGCTGTTTGGCCCCCGCGGCCACCCGGGCGCCGATCAGCCGGGCGAAGGCCGCGGCCTCCTTGGCGTTGCCCAGGTCGGGCGAGACGACGGTGGTGCTCGTCAGGTCGTACCGGCGGAAGTGCGCGGCCAGTTCGCGGTGGGCGTGCAGATGGTCGACCGGGACCGAGAAGAATCCGTGCACCTGGGGCGCGTGCAGGGCCATGGTGAGAACCCGGCGGGCGCCCGCCGCCACCATCAGGTCCGCGACCAGGCGCCCGCCCATGGAGATGCGGGGCGCGTCCTTCTTGTCCGAACGGGCGTAGGAGTAGTGCGGCATGACGACCGTGATCCGGCCGGCCGAGGCCCCGCGGGCCGCGTCGCACATCAGCAGCAGTTCGACCAGGTGCTCCTGGACCGGCCGGACCAGCGGCTGGACGAGGAAGACGTCCCGCTCCCGGCAGTTGGCCTGAAGCTGGACCTCCAGGCAGTCGTTCGCGAACCTGCTCACCCGGGTTGGCCTGAGCGGCACACCGAGATGGGCACAGAGCTCCGAGGCCAGCTCGGGGTGGGCGCTGCCGCTGAAGACGGCGATGTCTCGCACGATCCGCTCCTCGCCTGACCGGGGCGCCCCGGTCACCTGGGGTCGATGCACGTGGGGCCGGTCGTTCCGGGCCTGATCCCCATGGTCCACGAGCGGCGACCCGGCCGCGAGCCGACGACACGCCGTCCTGGGCCGGAATGGCCGCCGGCCGGTCCACCGGGCCGAATCGATCAGCCAACCGGGCGGCCTGGCAGCGGAATTGGCGGGCATCCGGCTAGGAGGAAGGAGGACCGTCGACATGACCTCTTCGATCAGGCGCATCCCCCGGCGCATGCCCGGCTGGGCGAAGGTGCTCACCGCCTTCGCGCTGGTGCTCGTCCTGCTGTTCGCCGGCATCCGGCTGGCCGTACTGCCCGGACTGCGGGACCTGTTCGGCACCGAGACCCAGGACCGCTCGGGTCCCGCACTCCTCAAGTCCATTCAGGACATGAGCCGTTACGACGCGGCCTCCGGCAACTTCCAGGTCGTCGTGGACCTGGAGAAGGACGCCAAGTACCTGCCCGACGTACTGCACGGCAGCCGCACCCTGTACGTCGGGGCGGGCACCGTGGACGCGTACGTCGACCTCGGCACGCTGGGCAGGAACGACGTGACGGTCGACGACGGCCGTACGTCCGCCACCATCCGGCTGCCGCACGCCCGGCTCGGCAAGCCGGCCCTCGACCCCGACCGTTCCTACGCCGTCTCCAAGCAGCGCGGCCTCCTCGACCGGCTCGGCGACCTCTTCTCGGACAACCCGAACAGCGAACAGGCCGTTCAGAAACTGGCGGTCCGGCACATCGGCGACGCCGCCAAGGGCAGCGGGCTGACGGCGCGGGCCGAGACCAACACCACGGACATGCTCCAAGGACTGCTGAGCTCCCTCGGCTTCAAGGAGGTGCACATCACGTACGGAGACTGACCGACCATTTCGCACCACCGCGCCACCGGACGCTCCGAGCGACCGGCCGGGCCCGGCATCGACCCTGCGATGGCGGGTAACCCCCCTACAACGTCGGGAAGTTGAAGCATGGAGGAACTTATGGCCCGCGCAGCCTCCAGGCCGCGTACCGCCTCACGATCACGCAGCACCGGAAGCGATCCGGCAGCCGCCGGACCCGAGCCGTCCGGGTGGGCCCGCAGGCTGCCCGGTTTCCGCTCCAGGGCGGCGAAAGCCGGGACGAAACCGAAGGCCGGGACGACGAAAGCGAAAACCGGGACGAGGAAGACGAAGGCGGGGGCGAAGGCCGGGCCGAAAGCGAAGACCACCGCGAAGCCGAAGTTCGCCGCCAGGGCGAGGGCGGCCGTGCAGGCGAAGGGCGGATCCACCGCGCGGCCGGCCCGTGACGAGCGCCGTCCGCTGCCCTTCCCGCTGCGTGTTCTGGCGATGCTGTGCGCCTTCGTGTTCATGGTGGCGTTCGCCGTCGTACTGGCCAAGCTCACCCTCGAACCGTCGCCCGCCTCGGTGGCGCTCACGCACACCAACCTCCACCCGGGCCGCTCCCTCAAGGCCTATCTGGACCAGCCCGCGCTGCGTGACGCGGTCAAGCAGATCGGCGGGAACGTGCTGCTCGGGGTGCCGTTCGGGGTCCTGGTGCCGGTCGTGGCCCCGCAGGCCCGCGGGTTGCTGCGGGTGCTGCTGCTGACCGCGACCGTGATGCTCCTGGTGGAGTTCGCGCAGGGCGCCCTGATCACCGGACGGGCCTTCGACATCGACGACGTCATCCTCAACACC
The DNA here is from genome assembly GCF_040296125.1 of Streptomyces sp. NPDC002265. Classification (NCBI taxonomy): domain Bacteria; kingdom Bacillati; phylum Actinomycetota; class Actinomycetes; order Kitasatosporales; family Streptomycetaceae; genus Streptomyces; species Streptomyces sp. NPDC002265. Next base: position 3,287 of record NZ_JBEOWS010000074.1, read on the forward strand.
GCGGGGGCGCTGGTGGGTTACCTCCTCCTGGGCCGGCGGCTGAGCCGGGCGGTACACGCCCGCAGGCGGTCACGGCCGCAGTAGCGGATGTCCGTGACGGATGTCCGACGGCTCGGCCGGGCGGCTGCCGCCCGGCCGTCAGGCCGTCCCGCCGTCCCGCCGTCCCGGCCGTCAGCGCTCAGGTCCGGCCCCAGTGCAGCGTCCAGGTGAACTTGTCCCCGCCGACCCAGCGGACCACGTCCGGATCGTCCAGGTCGTGGACGACGATGCCGGACGCGGCGGCGGCCGCGAGGACGTCGGTGACGGTCTTCGCCTCACCGACCACCTCGCCGTCGATCTCCACGATGCGAAACGGCGGGTTGCCCGGCTGGACGCCGAGCACCATGATCCGCGGGCTGCCGATGTGAGGGGACGCGACTTCGGTCATGTCTTCGAGCCTAAATCGCAACCGGCGGTCACGGGTGGCGCGCGTCACCCGTCGGGCCCATCGGGTTCACCGCCCCGGTGGTCCACCCGGTTCACCGCCACGGGGTCCATCGGGTTCACCACCCCGGTGGTCGGCCGTGGTGCGGCTCGGCTCCGGCTGGGCAACCCTGGATCCAGGAGGTGGCGATGGAGCCCGTACAGGCCCTGGAGCGGATCGCCTTCCTGCTGGAACGGTCCGCGGCACCGACGTACCGCGTCCGTGCCTTTCGCACCGCGGCGCGCGTGCTGCGGCAACTGCCCGAGGCGGAGCTGCGCGAACGGGCCGCGGCCGGGACGCTGGCGGGGCTGAAGGGTGTGGGACCGAAGACCGCCCGGGCGGCGGCCGAGGCACTGGACGGGCAGGTGCCCGGGTACCTGGCGAACCTGGAGGACACCGGGGCCGCGGGCCCGCTCGCCCACGGCGGTGAGCGGCTGCTGGCCCTGCTGCGCGGGGACTGCCATCTGCACTCCGACTGGTCGGACGGCGGCAGCCCGATCGAGGAGATGGGCCGGACGGCGGCCGCGCTCGGGCACGAGTGGGCGGCGCTCACCGACCACTCCCCCAGGCTGACGGTGGCCCGCGGGCTGTCGGCCGAGCGGCTGCGCGAGCAGCTCGCGGTGGTCGCGGAGCTCAACGAGACCTGGGCTCCGTTCCGGCTGCTGACCGGCATCGAGTGCGACGTCCTCGACGACGGCACCCTCGACCAGGAGCCGGAACTGCTGGAACGGCTCGACGTCGTCGTGGTGTCCGTCCACTCCAAGCTGCGCATGGACGCCCGCTCGATGACCCGCCGCATGGTGGCCGCCGTACGCGATCCGCACGCCGACGTCCTGGGGCACTGCACGGGACGCCTGGTGGCCGGACGGACCCGGCCGGAGTCGGAGTTCGACGCGGACGAGGTGTTCGCCGCGTGTGCCGAGTCCGGTACGGCCGTGGAGATCAACAGCCGTCCGGAACGGCGCGACCCGCCCGAACCGCTGCTGCGCCGGGCCGTGGCGGCGGGCGTGCTGTTCGCCGTCGACACCGACGCCCACGCACCGGGCCAGCTGGACTGGCAGGCGCTCGGCTGCGCGCGGGCCGAGAAGTGCGGGGTGCCCGCGGAACGCGTGGTGACCACCTGGTCCGCGGACGAGCTGCTGGCCTGGACCCGGGACGGCCGGGTCCCCGCGTCGGTCTCCTAGGGCCCGCCCTTCAGGTCCCCGGGGCCCGCCCCTCAGGCTCCCGAGGCCCACTCCTCAGGAGTGACGTGGATCACCACGAGCGGCGGCCGAGCGGGGAACAGTGGACAGTGATTGCCCGTTGAACCAACCGTGGGCGCGGAGGGGACAGTGTCCCCGGGCCTCACCCTTAGCCTCCAGGGACGATCTTCGGCTGAAGCCCTGGGGAGCCCTCGCCGCGAGGCGACCGCCCTCCGCTCCCACCCTGAGCCGCCCCGACCGTGATTCCCCCGTCCGGTCGGGGCGTTGTACTGTCCGGCCGGCCTCTCCGCCGTCGCCCCCCGCCGCCGATCTCGCAGCCGGCCGATTCCGCTTGACTTCGAGAGCACTCGAATTCGTAGCGTTCAAGACATGACCACCGCACAGCACAAGATCGGCTCGGGCTTCGGCGCCGAGAGCACCGCCGACGACGTCCTCCAGGGCATCGACCTCACCGGCCGGCTCGCCGTCGTCACCGGCGGCTACTCGGGCCTCGGGCTGGAGACCACCCGGGCCCTGACGAAGGCGGGCGCCCACGTGGTCGTCCCGGCCCGTCGCCCGGACACCGCCCGCGAGGCGCTCGCCGGGATCGACGGCGTGGAACTCGACGAACTGGACCTCGGCGACCTGGAGAGCGTGCGCGGCTTCGCCGAACGGTTCCTCGCCTCCGGCCGGACCGTGGACCTCGTCATCGACAACGCCGGGATCATGGCCTGCCCGGAGACCCGCGTCGGGCCCGGCTGGGAGGCCCAGTTCGCCACCAACCACCTGGGGCACTTCGCCCTGGTCAACCGTCTGTGGCCGGCGATCGCGGCGGGCGGCGCACGCGTCGTGTCCGTCTCCTCGCGGGCCCACCACTTCTCCGGCATGCGCTGGGACGACGTCCACTGGCGCCACGGCTACGACAAGTGGGAGGCCTACGGACAGGCCAAGACGGCGAACGCGCTGTTCGCCCTGGAGCTGGACCGGCTGGGCCGGGACGCGGGCGTACGGGCCTTCTCGCTGCACCCCGGCGGCATCATCACCCCGCTCCAGCGGCACCTCCCCAAGGAGGAGATGATCGAGCGCGGCTGGATCGACGCCGAGGGGAACCTGCTGAACCCGAAGGGCTTCAAGACCCCCGAGCAGGGTGCGGCGACCCAGGTGTGGGCCGCGACCTCGCCCCGGCTGGAGGGCCTGGGCGGCCTGTACCTGGAGGACTGCGACGTCGCCGAGCCCGCCGTGGAGGGCGGCGAGCCGAGCGGTGTGAAGGACTGGGCGACCGACCCCGCGCAGGCCACGCGGCTGTGGGCGCTGTCGGCCGAGCTCACGGGGGTCGACGCCTTCTCCGGCTGAGCCCTCCTCCGCAGGCCGCCGTCACAGGTGCGGGTCCGCGCGGACCGGGTACTCGGCTTCCCACCCACAGGGAGGAGCCGGGGTACTCGGCGGCTTCCCACCCACAGGGAGGAGACCGAGGTGAGCAGCGAACCGGGACGGAGGGTGGTCGTCACGGGCGCCACCGGTCATGTCGGCACGAGCTTGGTGCGGCTGCTGTCCGAGGATCCGGAGGTGGGCGCGGTGCTGGGCCTGGCCCGCCGGCTCCCCGACTGGTCGCCGCCGAAGACGGACTGGGCCGCGGTCGACCTGTCGACCGAGCGGCCCCATCCGGTGAAGGAGTTCGAAGGGGCGGCCGCCGTGGTCCACCTGGCCTGGACGCTGCGGCCGACGCACGACCCCGCGGTGACCTGGCGCACCAATGTGCTGGGCAGCATCCGGGTCTTCCAGGCGGTCGCCGCGGCGGGGGTGCCGACGCTGGTGCACGGCTCGTCCGTGGGTGCCTACTCCCCGGGGCCGAAGGGACACACGGCGGACGAGTCGTGGCCGACGCACGGCTGGCCCGGCGCCGCGTACTGCCGGGAGAAGGCCTACCTGGAGCGGGTGCTGGACACGTTCGAGCGGGAGCATCCCGAGATCCGGGTGGTACGGATGCGGCCCGCCTTCCTCGTCCGGCGCGAGCCGGCCCGCGCGCCGCGCCGCACCCACGGCGGGCGGCTGCGGCCCGGTGCTCCGCAGCCCCGGCCCGACCTGCTGCCGTTCCTGCCGGAGGTCCGGGGGCTGCGGGTGCAGGTGCTGCACCCGGACGACGCGGCCGAGGCCTACCGGCTGGCGGTGCACCGCCAGGTCCACGGCGCCTACAACCTGGCGGCCGACCCCCCGGTGGACTCGGAACTGCTGAGCGCGATGTTCGGCGCCCGTCCGGTACGGCTCCCGCGCACCGCGGCCCGCACCGCGGTCGCCGCCGCCTGGGGCCTGCGGCTGCTGCCCGCCTCGCCCCAGCTCTTCGACGCGGTCCTGCGGCTGCCCCTGATGGACTGCACCCGGGCGCACACCGAGCTGGGCTGGTACCCGCGGCACACGGCGACGGAGGTGCTGGAGGAGTTCCTGCTGGGCCTGCGCCGCGACGAGGAGACGGAGGCCGAACCCGAGTCCTCTTGGTGGCGCACGGCGGGATGAGAGTGCGCGGCCCCGCGCCGACAGGGGTTGCGGGGTCGTCGGGGCGTCGCGGGAGGCGGTCGGTCAGTGCGGGGCGCGCTCCTGGAGGGCCGTGCGCCAGGCCGGGGCCGGTCCCTCCGGCTCGGGTTCCGGACGGCGGCCACCGCGGGAGAAGAAGTCGGCGAGCGGCAGGATCGCCGCGCCGACGGTGACCGCGTCGGGCCCGAGCCTGCCGAGCTCCACGGTGACCTTCTCGGCGGGATGCCGCAGGGCGTACGCGGTGGCGTGCCGGCGGACGGAGGGCAGGAAGCGGGCGCCGAGCTGGAGGCCGGCCCAGCCGCCGATGAGGATGCGTTCGGGCTGGAAGAGGTTGATCAGGTCGGACAGGCCCGCGCCCAGGTATTCGGCGGTCTCCTCCAGGACGGCGAGGGCGACGGGGTCGGCGGTGCCGTCGCCGTCGACGGGGTAGGCGGCGGCCAGCATCGCGGTCAGCGCCGTCTCCTCGTCGGCGCCCTGCGGCGGCTGTCCGCCCGCCTCGCTCCACCGCTGGAGCAGCGACTCGGCGCCCGCGTACGCCTCCAGGCAGCCGAGCGCGCCACAGCGGCAGCGGCGCCCCCTGACCCGTACGGTCAGATGGCCCCATTCCACGGCCCGGCCGTGTTCCACGTCGGCGGTGACGAGGCAGGCCCCGACGCCGGAGCCGAAGAGGACGACGACGGCGTTGTGGGCGCCACGTCCGCCGCCGAACCACATCTCGGCCTGGCCGAGGGTCTTGGCACCGTTGTCGATGAAGTACGGCACGCTGTCGGGGAGCTCGGTCCCGGCGCGCAGCAGCGCCTCCAGCGGGACCGCGGACCAGCCGATGGTCTGTCCGTGCACGACGGCCCCGCGGTCGGCGGTGTACTCGACGATGCCGGGCACGCCGATACCCACGCCGAGCAGCCGCTCGGGCGGGATGCCGGCGGTGGCGAGCACCTCGGCGATGCCGTCGCGGATGTGCCCGACGATCACCTCGACCTCGTACCGCTGGTGTTCCAGGGGGCGTTCCGCGCGGGCGAGCTCGGTGAGGGTCAGGTCGAACAGTTCGATACGTACCCGGGTCTCGCCGACGTCGACGCCGATCATGTGACCGCTGCCGGGCGCGACGCGCAGCAGGGTGCGGGGGCGGCCGCCGTCGGAGTCGACGCTGCCGGCCTCCTCCAGCAGGCCGTCCGCGACCAGGTCGGAGACGACGTTGCTGACCGAACCGGAGCTCAGGCCGGTGACCGGGCCCAGCTCGAAGCGGCTCAACGGGCCGTCGAAGTAAAGCCGTTGCAGCACGACCGTGCGGTTGGCCCGCCTGAGGTCGCGCACCGTGCGCCCGTTCCGCCCCGCCATGTGGTTCCTCCCGAACCCTGCCCGGAACCCGTCGGAACGGGTCCGGCACCCTGCCCGACCTGCAACATACCGCCGCAGGCTCGCCGGGCGCACTTCTTATGACCCTTAATTCACGTAACGAGCTAAGCGACGGGCACCTGCCTTCCCCCGGAAATCCGTTGGCGTGCCCCCTGGGCCACTGCTTACCCTTGGCAGAAACCTAGTACCCCTAGGTTTGCGGGCGTCCGGAGTGCCGGCAACACCGGACGCCTCGCCGTATCCACTGTCCCCGTCGTACCCACCGTCCCCGTCGTACCCACCGTCCTCGTCGTATCCACTGTCCCCGTCGTACCCGCGTGCCAGGAGGCCACCCCCATGAGATCGCTCACCGAGCCGGAGATCCGCGAGTCCTTCGTCAACTGTTCGAAGGGCGAGGCCAAGCGGTTGTCCGTGCCCCGGGATCTCGACCGGCGCCCGTGGGCCGACCTCGACTTCCTGGGCTGGCGGGATCCGGGCGCGCCCGACCGCAGTTACCTGGTCACCGAGCGGTCGGGGCGGCTCGTCGGGGTGACGCTGCGCTTCCCGTCCTCTCAGCGCGGCATCCTGCACCGCAGCATGTGCTCGCTCTGCCTGACCACCCACCGCGGTGGCGGCGTCTCGCTGATGACCGCGCGCAAGGCGGGAGCCGCGGGCCGCGAGGGGAACTCGGTCGGCCTGTACATGTGCACCGACCTCGCGTGCTCCCTCTACGTACGCGGCAAGAAGGCACTCGACTCCGGTTCCCGTTTCGAGGAGAGCCTCACGGAGGAGGAGCAGATCGCCCGTACGACGGGCAATCTGTCCGCGTTCCTCGACAAGCTGGACGTCTGATCCCGTCGCCGCCGGTCCGCTCACCCGGCCGGCGGCGCCCGGCGCGGGTCGCGGCCCAGGTCCCCTCCGGCACCGCGGTGACCACCTCCCGCAGGTAGTCGTACGACCGGGTGAGGGCCTCGATGCCCTGGAACTCCGTCTGTGACTCCGTCACGCCCTTGCCCCTCCTGTGGCCTTCCGGCTGGTGGGAGCAGATCCAGGCGCCCTTGCGGACAACCACGGTCCTCGATCGGGACGTTCGAGCGGTCCGGGGACGGGGAACAGGCCAAGAGATGCACGTTGCACATGAGTGGAAAGAGTCCCTCGGACGGCTGGTGAGGCGCCACCGGGACCCCGTCGTCGTCCAGGCGCTGCGGTCGACCGCCGCGGCGACGGTCGCCTACGTCATCGCCCTGCACCTCAGTCCGGAGCCCGCGCCCCTGACGGCCCCGCTGACCGCGCTGCTGGTCGTCCAGGTCACCCTGTACTCCACCCTCACCACCGGGATCCGCCGGGTGAACTCCGTGGTGGCCGGGGTCCTGGTCGCCGTCGCCTTCAGCCTTCTGGTGGGGCTGACCTGGTGGAGCCTCGCGCTGGTCATCGTGGCGTCGCTGGCCGTCGGACATCTGGTGCGGGTCGACGAGTTCGTGCCCGAGGTGGCGATCAGCGCCATGCTGGTGCTCGGTGTCACCGCGGTCGGCAACGTGGCGTGGGCACGGGTCCTGGAGACGCTGATCGGCGCTGTCGTCGGGCTCGGCTGCAACCTGCTGCTCGCCCCACCGGTGTGGGTGGACGAGGCGGGCGAGTCGATCGTGGAACTGGCGCGCCGGGTGCGCCAGCTGATGCTGCGGGTCGGCCAGGAGGCCGCCGGACACACGCCCGTGGAGCACGCGACGGCCCGGCTGCACGAGGCACGCCGGCTCGACCACGACATCGCCCAGGTGGACGCCGACCTGCGGCAGGCCGAGGACAGTCTGCGGCTCAATCCGCGGGTGCAGGAGGGCCTGCTGCACCGCATCGTGCTGCGTACCGGGCTGGACACCCTGGAGATCTGCACGGTCGTGCTGCGGGTGATCACCCGTACGCTGACCGACCTCGCCAAGGAGCGCGAGTCCGAGCCGCTGTTCCCGCCCGGGACAGGGGACGTCGTGGAACAGCTGCTGTCCGAGGTCGCCGACGCCGTGGTCAGTTTCGCGGTCCTGGTCACCAGCCATGTGAGCGCCAACGCCGAGTCGGCCGAGGACCGGCTCGCCGCCGCGCTGCGGCAGGCGGCGACCACCCGGGACAAGCTGTCCCGGCTGCTGCTTGAGGAGATCCAGCGCGACGCCCGGCAGTGGCAGCTGTTCGGTGCGGTGCTGACCGAGACGACCCGCATCATCGACGAGCTCGACACCGAGCACCGCTCGCGCCGCCTGATGGAGGAACTGGACCGCTGCGCACACCGCCAGCACGCACGACTGTCGTGGGTGGCCCGGCTGCGCGCCTAGGCCGTCACCGAGATGTGGCGATGCGGGTCCCGCGGGCTGCCCGGACAGCGGTGGGTGTTGCACCCTGCGCAACACCCACCGGACGTTTTGCGCTTCGGGGGCGCCGCGCGTCAGGGTGGCCGTGACGACCGGGACCACCGACGACCTGAGGTGCGCAGATGGGCAGTGGGGCAGAAGCGTCGCGCGGCGGCTGGAGCAGGCGCCGTTTCGTCGGTGCGCTCGGCGGAGCGGCAGCGGCGGCGGCCCTGGCCGGCTGCGGCACCTCGCCGGAGGCCTCGCAGCCGCCCGGGACGGCAGGCACCGGGGCCGGATCCGGGTCCCGGCGGCCGGCCCCCGACGCGTCGGCAGGTTCCTCGGGCCCCACCGGTCCGCGCCCCCTCTACGTCGGCACCTACACCTCTCCCGAGGACGGCGGCAAGGGCATCGGGCTCGCCTCCTACGACAGCGCGACCGGCCTGATCACCGCCACCGGCTCGGGCGTCCTCACCGGCGTCGCCGACCCGTCGTATCTCGCGGCGCACCCGGACGGCCGGACGCTGTACGCGGTGAACGAGCGCGAGCAGGGCGCCGTGACCGCCGTACGGCTGTCCGACGGCCGGGTGCTGGGCAGCCGTGCCACCGGCGGCGCGTCGCCCTGCCATCTGTCGGTCCACCCGGGCGGACGCTGGCTGCTCACCGCCGACTACGGCTCGGGCAGCGTGAGCGTGCACCCGATCGAGGCGTCCGGGGCACCGGGCGAGCGCACGGACCGGGTGACGCACTCCTCCCCCGCCCCCGGACCGGGCCAGCACGGCCCGCACGCGCACCAGTTCGTCACCGCCCCGGACGGCCGTCACGTCCTCGCCGTCGACCTCGGCACCGACACGGTCTACACCTACCGGCTGGACGACCGGGCCGGCACGCTCACCGAGGTCGCGCGGGCGCACACCCGGCCCGGCGCGGGCCCCCGCCAGCTGGCCTTCCACCCCGGCGGCCGGTACGCCTACCTGGCCAACGAGGTCGACGACACGGTGGCGGTCTGCCGCTACGACCCGGCCACCGGCCGGCTGACCGTCGGCGATCCGCAGTCCACCGGGAGCGGCAACGGCACCAACTACCCGGCGCAGTTCCTGGTCACGGCGAACGGTTCCTACGCGTTCCTCGCCAACCGGGGCCACAACAGCATCGCGCGGTACGCGGTGGAGGCGGACGGCGCGCGGCTCCGGCTGCTCGGCACGGTGGCGGTGGCGGGCGACTTCCCGCGGCAGATCGCGTTCTCGCCGGACGGCAGGCTGCTGTTCGCGGCGAACCAGCGTTCCGGCACGGTCAGCGTCTTCCACGTGGACGCGGAGCGCGGCGGGCTGCGGCTCGCGGGCGACCCGTTCGCCTCACCTCTCGCGGTCTGTGCGCTGCCACTGTAGGGAACGCGGGCAGGCGGCGGCGCTGGCCTGACTGAGCAGGACGTGCATACGCTCGGTGAGCTGGGTGACGTCGTCGGCGGGCGCGTGGAAGGGCAGTCGCACCTCGCCGTGGGTGCGAGCCCGTTCGATGCGCAGGGTCAGTCCGTGCCGGTCGACGGCGAGCGGCTGGACGCGTACGGCGCCGTGCAGGCTGTCCGGCCGGACCAGCCGGGTGAGCCGTTCGACCGCGTCGGGGTGGGCGTCGGCGAGGTGGGTCAGCAGATGGGCCTCGGCCGTGGCGAGCGGGTCGGGCCGAGCGGCGGCGAACTCGTCGAGGCCGACGACCGTAGCCCCGGACTGCTGCCGCAGCACCACCCGCGTGGCCTGGAAGAGGAGGTGGCCGTCGACAGGCTGGAACCAGCCGGCCAGCCAGAGCCGGCCGCGGATGCGGCTGCGCACGGGGACCGGGGCGACGTCGGCGAACTCCACGACGGCGGACGGCTCGCCGCGGGGCGCGCAGATCGCGGCCGTGCGCAGAGCGCTCTCGTCGGGCACGTGCAGGAGCACCCGGCCGTCGGCGTCCACGGCGTGCGCACCGACGTACTCCTCGCGTCCGCCGTCCGCGGTCACCGCGCACGACCACGCGGCGGCGAGCACCGAACGCGCCCGCTCCGCCGCGGAAGGCGCGGCCGTCCAGGTCTGGCTGTCACCCATCCCGAAAACCTCCTTAGGTAAGCCTTACCTAACTTATCGAAGATCAGGGCGCACGCCAACCATGCGGCGCACACCGGGTCACGGGGTCCCGTCACGAGATCCGGTCGACGAGACCCGGTCGACGAGGTCCAGTCAACGGAACCCGGGGTCCGTTGGGATCCGAGATCCGCTTACGAGATGACCCCGAGGAGCGCCCGCGCGCACAGCTCCCGCACCTGCTCCCGCGACACGCCCTCCTCCCGCAGCCACTCCAGGCAGACGGCGGTGGTGAACGCGAGCCAGCCGCGCACCGCGAGCCGTACGTCGGGACGCTCCTCGAAGACCGGGCCGAACTCCGGGTCGGCGGCCAGGGCCGCCAGGATCTGGCGCTCCTGGGCGGCCAGGGCGCGCCGGTAGACCCTGCGCACGGCCTGGTCGCCGGCCGCGTCCGCACGATGGAAGGCGCGGTATCCGTGAGCGTGCGAGTGGACGTACTCCAGATACGCGTCGAGGCCCGCGGTGAGCTGCTCGCGCACCGGGAGGCCGGGCACGGCGGCGGTCATCCGCAGCATCCGCCCGCTCTCGCGCTCCACGACCGCCGCGAAGAAATCCCGCTTGGTCGGGAAGTAGTGGTAGAGCAGACCCCGGGACACGCCCGCGATCTCCGCGACCTGCTCGATCCACACGTCGTCGTACGGGCTCTCCGAGAACAGCCGCGCGCCGACCGACAGAAGCTGCTCCCTGCGCTCCTCGGTACTGAGCCGACGACGTGCGCGCTGCCCCTGGTTCGCGGCCATGGCGGCACTTTACTTGACGTCGGTTCAACAGCGGGACCAGACTGGAACCGCTATTGAACCCACGTACAACACGAACGACGCGCCGCTGATCGAGGGAGATCACGTCATGGCGGAGACGGCGGAGACGGCAGGGCCGACGCGAGCGACGAAACCGGCCGGGCCGGAACCGGTGGGCACGGCCGCACCTCCCGGCGACGCGCTGCCGAGGGGGTTCCGCAGCGCCGAGCAGGGCTGGCCCGAGCTGCACCGCATCCCTCATCCCCCGCACCGGCTGCCCCTGCTCGGCGACCTCGTCGGCGCGAGCCGGCGCACCCCCGTGCAGGACTCGATGCGGTTCGCCCGGCAGCTGGGGCCGATCTTCCGGCGCCGGGTGTTCGGCCGCGAGTTCGTCTTCGTGTGGGGGGCCGGGCTCGCGGCCGACATGGCGGACGAGGCCCGCTTCGCCAAGCACGTCGGGCTGGGGATCGCCAATCTGCGGCCGGTCGTCGGGGACGCGCTGTTCACCGCGTACAACCACGAGCCCAACTGGCAGCTGGCGCACGACGTGCTGGCCCCCGGCTTCAGCCGGGACGCCATGGCGGCCTACCACCCGATGATGCTGGACGTGGCCGCCCGCCTCACCGACCACTGGGACCGCGCGCTGACGGCGGGCCGGTCGGTGGACGTGCCCGGCGACATGACCCGGCTGACCCTGGAGACCATCGCGCGCACCGGCTTCGGGCACGACTTCGACTCCTTCGAACGCTCCCGGCCGCACCCCTTCGTCACCGCCATGGTGGGCACGCTCGCCTACGCCCAGCGCCTCAACACCGTGCCCGCACCGCTGACTCCCGTGCTGCTGCGCGGCGCGTCCCGGCGCAACGCCGCCGACATCGCCTACCTCAACCGCACGGTCGACGACCTCGTACGGGCCCGGCGCGCGGCGCACGGCCACGGCGAGGGCGCTGACGGCGGCGACCTGCTCGACCGGATGCTGCGCACCGCGCACCCGGAGACCGGGGAGCGGCTGTCCGCGCAGAACGTACGCCGCCAGGTCGTCACGTTCCTGGTCGCAGGACACGAGACCACCTCGGGCGCGCTCTCCTTCGCCCTGCACTACCTCTCCCGCCACCCCGAGGTCGCGGCCCGCGCCCGTGCCGAGGTGGACCGGGTGTGGGGCGACGCCGCCGTGCCGGGGTACGAACAGGTGGCCCGGCTGCGCCATGTGCGCCGGGTGCTGGACGAGTCGCTGCGGCTGTGGCCGACGGCGCCCGCCTTCGCCCGTGAGGCCCGGCAGGACACCGTGCTGGGCGGGACGCATCCGATGCGGCGGGGCGCGTGGGCGCTGGTGCTCACGCCGATGCTGCACCGCGACCCCGAGGTGTGGGGGCCGGACGCCGGACGCTTCGACCCGGACCGCTTCGACGCCCAGGCGGTACGGGCCCGCGCCCCGCACACCTTCAAGCCGTTCGGGACCGGCGCCCGGGCCTGCATCGGCCGCCAGTTCGCGCTGCACGAGGCCACGCTGGTGCTCGGCCTGCTGCTGCGCCGCTACGACCTGCGGCCCGACCCCGACTACCGGCTGCGGGTGACCGAGCGGCTGACGCTGATGCCGGAGGGCCTGCGCCTGCACCTCGAACACCGCACCCCGGCTCCTGCACCTGCCCCGGCAAGGACCGACCGGAAAACCGGGGAAGAACCACCGCCGGAGCCACGCTGCCCCGCCCACAGGAGCGACTGACCTCGGCCGAGGGCCCGGGGGTCACCACCATGGCTGCGGTCCCCGGGACCGGAAAACTCACCGTCGTGTTTCCGGTCCTGTGGGGGACTCCTCATCCAACGGAAAACAACGTCGGCTACCAAGGGGAGAGGAGCCGGCCGAGGCAGGAGCCCGCGGATCGAGGAGAGACGACATGTGCAGCCACCAGCCCCCGTGTCCCAGCGCGGACAGCACGCACCACCGCACCGCCGTGACCGTTTCGGCCCATCCCGAGCAGGGCTGGAGCCTGCTGTGCAACGGCACCATCGTCTTCGACGACACCGGTGAACTGCTGCCCGACGGACGGGTCGTGGGCCCGTGCCGCGCCCTCGGCCCGCTCGCCTTCGCCGCCTGAGCCGACCGGCCGGCCCTCGGGCCCGCCGCGGTCGGCCCAGGCGTCCGGGCCCTCGCTCAGTCCGCCAGGGTCTCGAGGCCGAGGTGGGTGAGGCGCTCCGGGTCGGCCAGGATGTACATGCCGGTGATCAGGCCGTCGACGACGGTCAGGGCGGCGACCGACTGCGGCTGCCCGTCGGGCACGGTGGCGAGCCCCAGTGAACCGTTGACCGACACCAGCCGGGTGGCGTGCGCGAACCGGGCGAACATCGCGGCCTGTTCGGCCACCCGCCGGGCCCCGCGCACCACCTTGGACGCGGCCGCGCCGCGCACCAGCGCACCCGAGTCGACCCGCAGCACCACATCCGGATGCAGGACGGCGACCAGCCCCTCCAGATCACCGGCCCGGGAGGCGGCGAGGAAGGCCTCCAGGACCTCGCGCTGACGTCCGCGGTCGGGCTCGGCCGGGGGCGCGACGTCCTTCACCCGGCGCCGGGCCCGGCTGGCCAGCTGCCGGGTCGCGGCCGGGCTGCGGTCGACGATCCGCGCGATGTCGTCGAAGGGCACGGCGAACATGTCGTGCAGAACGAACGCCAGCCGCTCGGCGGGCTCCAGGGTCTCCAGCACGACGAGGAGCGCGAGCCCCACCGAGTCGGCCTGGAGCACCTCCGCCTCCGGATCGATCCGGGCCGCCGGGCCGACCACGGGGTCGGGGACGAAGGTGTCGAGGGCGTCGAAGGTGCCACCCGTCTCCGTCAGCTGCTCACGGCGCGCCGTACGCGACCGCAGCAGGTCCAGACACACCCGCCCGATCACGGTGGTCAGCCAGCCCCCGAGGTTGCGGATCTCCTCCGTCTCGGTCCGGCCGAGCTTCAGCCAGGTCTCCTGGACCGCGTCCTCGGCCTCGACGAGCGAGCCGAGCATCCGATAGGCGACAGCCTTCAGATGCCCCCGGTGCTCCTCGAAACGCCGTGCGAGCAGTTCCGTGTCGCTCAATGCATCTCCCCCTCGACCCACAGCCCGAACACCCCGACGCACACGCCCCGAAAACGCTACCGGACGCCCTGCGCCGCGAATCGGTCGGCCGCGGGGGCTCCGAGATGGCGGATTTCAGTTACGGCGTCAACTTGCAGCGACAGAAGAAGACTTGGACTTCGTATGGAGTGGACCTGGCAGACCGCAGGTCCGGCCGGACGCACATGGATCCTGGCCGCTCTCGGAAAGAACGGCATGGCCCGGACCCCACCTCGGAGCAGCGAAGATGCATGACCGTCACTGAGCGATCCCTGTAGAGCTACGGACCAGAAGGTGCCGCGCCTGCCCCATCCGTGCCCGAGACCACGGGAACCCGCGGTAAACAACGCGTAGTTACGCCGGCGCCCACCGCTGCCTGTCCGCCCTCCGGCCCCACATGGCCCGGCCCCACGCCCATCACACACGCATCCTGCAGGACTTCGGGGCCGCACTGCGCGCCACCGCGCCAGGCAGCAGCACCGCACAGACCCGGACCGAGCAGACCGCCAGACGGGCACTCCCGCCGCATCCACGACGTCTTCCTCGCGACCCGCGACGAGCCGTACGTGACACTCATGGCCAGCTCGGCCGCCGGCGACGGAAAGGCCCACGCGCTCTACAGGTCGTCGGGATACGAGGACATCGGACAGAGCCGGCCGTACCGGCCCCGCCGGTCCTCACCGTGATGATCCGCGCCATCCGGTGACCGGCGTCCATGCCGACCCGCCGTCTTTCAGTTGCGCGCGGCCACTGGGGCGGCACAACAGCAATACACCTACTCGACTGTCAACAGAGCAGCACTTGTTTGAGCGTGGAGGTTCGGGCACTGCAGCCTGCACATGCGGCAGCACCCCGGCCAGCCAATGCGTCAACCTCCCCCAAATGGGACTAATTTGACACTCTCAAATGCTTGAGGTTCACTGCGCTTTCCGTGACCCTGTTCACATGGTTAATCAGTCGCTAAAGATCGCCCTCTTGGCTAATCTCTATCAAGGTCACCCGATCGTCTGACCAACGACGGGTGCACTCAGGGGGTAGGGGGACCAACGCTCAGATCCCGTTTCGGCTCGTGCAGTCGAAGCGCTATCTGTCATTCCTGGCGGCGCCAGGGCATATGTGGGCCACATTGCCAACCTGCCCCCTGCCAGATGAAACAGCCACCCCTTGGAGAAGCAGTCATGCGCAAATTGATTGCCATTTCCCCCCTCGTCACCGCGGCCGTAGCAGCCGCGCTCTCCGTTGGCTTCGCTGCGCCCGCGCAGGCGGCCAACGGCTGGAATGCGACCGTGCAGTGCGTCAAGTGGCGCATCTCTGACAGCTCTGCCCACGGCTACTTTAACGGCCACGGGTGGGCCAAGACTCAGGATCTCGCGTGGAAAGCGGCCATCAAGGACGCCAACGACCAGATGTCCGAGGGCTATCGCGCAAAGCACTGCGACAAGAAGAAGATCGTTAGGGGCTGACGTAATGAGGACGCGGACGCTCAGGTTCGGCCTATATGCGGACGAGCAGGGTCTGATATGGATCAGAGGACTCGTCGAAGAGGCCGCCAACTCCCGTAGTGCCCGTATCTTGAGGGAATCTGTCGCCCACACCGTTTTCGGTGGTGCGCTCACGACCACCGATGTGTACGACTACCTGTCGGAGCAGTGGCGCTTGGAGCACCCCGGACAGAGCAGCGGTACGCGAGAACTGGTCGAGCTGTGCGTCCATCTGAAGTGCTCACTGAAGACATGGCGGGCCATTCGCAAGTCAGTGATCAGGGGTTTGTGCCCAGAAGGTCTAAAACCTCACACTTGCCGTGTTCCATGGATCGCGGCCTGAGCCGCACATCACAGGCTTAGCGAACCGACCAAGACAAACGAGGATCGGTCGAAGCATGCCGAAACCGAGACTCCAGAACGGAAAGAGGGAATTTATGTTGAGCCTGAAGAACAGCCTCAAGGCCGTTGCCGCAACCGGTGTTATAGTCATGGCCGTTGCCGCACCCGCACTGGCCGCGGAAGACGCCGGCGGCGGCAAGTGGAGCCACGGCGTGGGCGAGAACTACGTGTATTCGAACTACTACCACAAGGACAACTACCACGCGTCCTCGGTAGAGGGCGCGTACTGGGCCAAGAGTGGCTGCACCAAGGAAAAGATCTGGTCCAAGGCTTCGGCGAAGATCTCGACGTGGGAACTCAACAAGGCGTACTACGACCCGGCCTGCTGAAGCCGGACGTACGTGCAGCTGAATTCTTAGGACGTCACACCTGGCTGCGGGGCATCGTGTTTGCCCGGCAGCCAGGTTCTTCTTCACGTCGGCCCATACGAGATGTGCGCTCCCGAGTGCCCGAACCTAGGTAAAGCGATGCTCCACCGAGGTATCAAGTTCGTCCATGTCGCCATTCTTCTCTTCTCGGCAATGCTGTCCTTTCTATTCGTGCGCGGACTGGACGAGGACGTGGTTCTGGGCAGTTCGGCTCAGATATGGGTCACCAGATCCGACGATTCTGTCAGCGGTGGTCAGGTCGCCCGTGAGATCGCCGAGTTCGCAAATCGTCATGAAGTCGCGGTCGCTCGCGTGCTGCCCGACGTGAAGAATCCCGACGGCCTCCGCCACCTGTACCTGGCCTCGGGCGACTCGGCTTCCGATGCGGCGTCGTGGCTGACGGACGGCTATCCGGCTTTCGGTTCGCACGTCGACACCGCAGTGCACCCCATTGCCGAGATCGGACAGCGTGACCCGCGAGGCTTCTATTACCTCTTCGGCTCGCCGCAGGCCGCGGACGACCTCGTGGCCCGACTCGCTGATCTCGGCCTGAGCGCGACCGTGCAACACCCCCTGGCATCCGGCGAACTGGCTCGCGGCTTCGCCAACGGTGCGCTGTTCTGGTCCCTCTGCGTGGTCGCGCTCGCCGCAGTAACAATGACCGGCGCGAGTGTGCTGCTCAGCGCGAAGACCTACGGGGTACTGCGTCTGCAAGGCATGTCCCTGGTGGACCTTTTTCTACGCGACCTCAAGCAGTTGGTGGTCTTCTGGACGGTTGCCGCCGGCACAGTGGCAGCCACGGTTCTGGCCTCGCTCGGCCTGTACAACGGGCTTGCCCATTTCGGTCTCTTTGCTTCGGTAGCCGCCTGCCTCGTCGGCCTGCTCGTGCTGTTGGTGGTGGCCACCCATGCCGCCGCGCTCGCTCTCACCTTCAAGGTCGACGTACTCCGCGCACTCAAGGGTGAGTTGCCGGCCCGGACAGCCTTCGCCGCCACTTATCTGGTGCGCGTACCCGCAGTACTGCTCGCACTCGGCTTCGCCATGGATGTTGTCTCGGCGGGCCAGCACGTGACAGTGCGCCAGAACAACCAGGATGTCTACGCCAAGGCCGACGATGCTGTCACCATCCGCCTCAATGGCAGCTGGGGAGGTGACTCGGGGCACGTGGTCGCCCATGTCGGCCAGTGGTTGCGGAAGGCTGACGCAGCTGACGAGATCGTCGTCGCCGGGCGCCATGATCTGCAGAACCTCTCCTCGAACGCACGCCTTCCCCAGGGCGAGATGCTCATCGTCAACGAGACCTTCCTCGCCGAGCAGCCCGTCGTCGACCCGAAGGGACGGCCCTACCCTCCGCTGCCGCGCAACGGGAAGAGCGCGGAAGCGCACACCGTGCGACTCATCGTCCCTGAGACGCTCACCCGCCACGAATCGGCCATCAAGGCAGCGGTCCCTGATGTGTTCGGCAGGCTGGATCCTGATCTACGCAAGCGTCTCACGGTGGAAACCCTTCCGGCCAAGAGCGGTCAGCGCATCTTCGGCTACAACTCTGGGGACCGAAGCCCCAATACCGCCTACAGTCCGGACGACGACCGAACCCTGGTGCGCGACCCGGTACTCGTCGTGGTCCCCAACGGATCGAAGATCCTCACAGATGACGCCTACACCACGTTCGCAACCCAGGACGGAATCATCTTCCCGAAGCCCAGCGACATTCTCGGTCCTCTTGAGGCCAACGACCACGACCTGCAGACCTATGTAGCAACTGTCAATCCCGTCGGACAGAACGCCGCAGAGAGTCTGCGTTCGGCCGTCACCGACTTCCGGCTGCTGTTCTTCAACCTCCTCGCGTCCGTCACTGTACTTCTCATCACTGGCGTCGGGGTCTGCGTGATCCATTCACGCAAGAACGCCCAGGCAACTTTTGCCCAGTACCTCAACGGCTGGAGATTCACGGCAACCCATCGCTTCGTTCTCGGTGTCGAGGGGCTTCTCGCAGCTTTCCTCGCCTGGTGGGTGCCGATCCAGACATGGCAGCAGAATCAAGACCTTGAGGAGCTCGCGGCCCAGGGCATCCCCGCCCCCTTCCCTGCAGTCCACCTCACAGGGCTGGACCTGGGAGTCATCGCGGGGCTCGTCGTCATCGAATTCGGAGCTGTTCTCCTTGCTCTCGGAGCATTTCACCGGCGCACCGTGAAGGAGCGGGCTGCCGAAGCCTGAGCCCAACGCAGACCAAGCCCGGAAGAATTCCCTCCATCAAGCAGGAGTCCCGTCGTGATCGACATCATCAGCCTGTCAAAGAACTTCGGCCCCCGGACCCTGTGGTCCGACGTCACCACCACGGTCAGCAAGGGCGAGATGCTTGCCCTCGTCGGTCCCAGCGGAGCCGGAAAGTCCACGCTCCTCAACTGCATCGGTCTCCTCGACCGGCCGAATTCCGGTGAAATCCGCTATGAGGGAAAGGACATCACGCGGTTCGGGCGGCGCGATGCCCGCCGCTTCCGCCGCGAGGTCCTCGGCTACCTCTTCCAGAACTACGCCCTGATAGAGAACGCCACCATCACTGAGAACCTGGAGATCGCGAGCAAACCGAAGCGGTCTGCACGAGCCAGAGCGAACGTCGTCAGCGCTGAGGCACTTGAGCGCGTCGGTCTGGCAGGTCGAGGGAACGAGAAGATCCACTACCTGAGCGGTGGGGAACAGCAGCGGGTGGCGCTCGCCCGGCTCATCGTCAAGGAGCCTAGCCTCGTGCTCGCCGACGAGCCGACCGGCGCTCTCGACCACGCCAATGCCACAGCGGTCATCGATGTACTCCGTGAGATGAGCGATGCCGGATGCGCCGTCATCATCGCCACCCATGACGACCGTGTCCGAGACCGGTGCGACACCGTGTTCGCCGTCACGGAGAACTCTTTCGTCGCCTGAGATCGGCACGGTACCTGGAGATTTCCTCCGGCTGCGCGGACAAGGGGGTGTCCCCCGTGCGCGTCCCCACCGACCGGCACGCCTCCCCCGCATGCGGCCGTCCGCCGGACAGCTCTCACAAGCCTGTTTCTGACGCCGGTCCGCACCATTCACTTCAAGGACCCGACTGCCTTCATGACCCGCCACATATCTGTTCTCCGGCGCTGTCTGCCCATGTGGGTGATACCGCTGCTGTGGACCTTGGCCCTTGGCCTGTGGGGAATCTCCCGACAGCACAGTGTGTGGCGCGACGAGGCGGCGACCTGGCAGGTGGCTCGCCGATCCGCCGGGGAAATCTGGCACATGCTTGGTCAGGTGGACGCCGTGCACGGGCTCTACTACCTGCTGATGCATGTGCTCTTCGAATGCTTCGGCCCCGGCATCACTGTCCTGCGACTGCCCTCCGTCCTAGCCGTGGCGACAGCTGCGGCCTGCGTGACCGTCATCGGTCATCGCCTCGCCGGAGCCCGGGCGGGCCTGGCCGCAGGGCTGGCACTCGGGCTGCTGCCGACGGTGCAGTTCTACCTCCAGGAAGGACGTCCGTACGCCCTGGTCATGGCCGGGTCCGCGATCTCGACCTTGCTGCTGGTGATCGTGCTCCAAGGGAGTGGCCGCGCGGTGCACTGGGCCGCCTACGGAGGCGTCGTCCTGGTGTGCGCGCTCTTGAACTGGCTGTCATTGCTGATGCTGCCCGCGCACTGGACGACCCTGATGTGGGCGAAGGCCGAACGGGGGGTGTGGACACGCTGGTCGGTGGCCGCGACGGCCGCCACGGCGGGCGTCCTGCCGTTGATTCTGTTCAGCCGAACGCAGTCCGAGCAGATATCGTGGATCCCGCCGCTGACGTGGCACATGCTGATCGCCCCAGCAGTCCTTCTGGCCATCGGCGGTCTTGGAACGTTACTGGACCGGGCACGAGCGGGCCGGCTGTCAGTGGCAGCGGTCGGACTACCGCTCCTTGCGGTGCCGCAGTTGGGACTGATCGGCCTTTCCTTGATCCAGCCGCTTTTCCTGGATCGCTATGTCCTGTTCAGCATGCTGGGCCTGACCTTGCTGATCGGCGCAGCACTCGGTGCGGCAGTACGTTTTGTCGGGCCCCGATGCCCTATGGCAGTGCCGTGGCTCGTACCAGTGATCGTCGGAGTGGCGGTGGTGGCGTTGTTGCCGCAGTCCCTGGCCAAGCGGTCTCCGGCGAGTCGCGTGGACGACGTCCTGTCGGCGGCCGCGAACGTACAGCATTTGAAGAAGGCTGGGGATGCAGTCGTCTTCATACCGGCGGCCCGGCGCGACACCGAGCTGGTCTCCCCCGACGCCTTCGCCGGCCTGCGGGATATTGCGCTGGCGCAGAGTCCTACGGCGTCCGGAACATTGAAGGGCGAGGAAGCCGACCCGGACCGGATAAGGACAGCGATGCTTGAGCAGCGGCGAATACTGCTGGTCACTGATGTGCCCGAGGTGGCCCGGCCCATATCTGCGAAGCGGGACATCGTGAAGAACGCCGTATTGCAGGAGGACTTCACAGTGGTGGCGGACGAACAGGTCCGCGGGCGGCGGGTCACCGTGTACGAGCGGCGCGGTCAGAGGCCGTGAGCACGAGAAGCTTGGCTGACTGTCGTCGGTAGAAAGCTTGTCGCTGTGCTGGAACTTCTCTGTGGGCCCTCAGATGCTCGGTTGGGCCGTCACACGGCAGGACCAAACGACTGAGCGGTACGACAGCGGCCCTGTGGCAGGACCGCAGACCGAGTGACTGGTCTGGAAGGGGATGGTGTCAGAAGTCTGGTCTAGGTTTGGCCCGTGACCCACAGCCGTTTCCATGCCCGGGCGCCCCGCGAGTCCGACCTGCCGCCCTACCAGGTCGTCCTGGCGGAGACCGACTGGGGTTCGCTCCAGACGGCTTTCGGGTCCGGCGAGGACCTTCCCAAGGTTCTGACGCAACTTCTGGAGCCCGATCCCAAGGTCCAGGTCACCACCTTGTGGGAGCTGGGCGAGCTGGTCGGCCACCAGAACACCATTTACGAAGCCACCGCCCCCGCCGTCATGTACGTCGCCGGCATCCTCACCCACCCGGCGGCCATGACGCGACGGCCCTATCGCGACCGCCCCATCCGCGCGACGTTGTTGGGCTGGCTGGCCTCCACGCTTCACGACGCCTCCGACGACATCGTCGCCCGCAACGAGGAGTACTTCCCCGGCTTCCTCACCCGCAGCACCACCGTGGCGGCCTTCCGGGACCTGCGCCCCATGCTCTACAGAGCCGTCGCGCCCTTCCTGCACGACAACCACGAGGATGTGCGTGAAGCCGCCGCCATCGCCGCGCTCCTCCTCGCCGAACACCCCGCGCTCACCACGCACCGTGCTCACCTCGCCGTGCACGCGCACCGCATCCTGGACACCAGCAGCAACGACCCCAACCGTCGCGTCGCGTGGAGGGCCCTCGAAGCATGGGGCCACCATCCGCCCGGCCCGGAGCCTCTTTCGGAGGAGGCCGGGGACCGGGGGCCGCACAGCGATGGCCGCGGCGATCTCGAACCACCCTTCTGACCGATACGCGCACGGCACACCTGCGGACCATGACAGCACAGAGACACACCGACCCAAGGTCGCGCGTGCCATATCCGTGCCAGAGCGGGCGGGGGACCACGGGGAACAGCGGGGTCCAGGGCACCGATCAGCCAGGCTCCGCGCCCGCTCCGTCCCAGGTCGGAACAGCGAGCGCCGGCGAGGACGCTGTCAGCGCTGCTTGCGGAACTCCCGGTATCGGCGCTCGACGTCGGTCAAGAACCAGTCGGGCACCTCGCCGGCAGCCCGCAGGTGCTTGCGCTCGTCGGTCGAGAGGGTTTGCGCTGCCGCATCCACGGCCACCGCGTAATCGGACATCTTGTCCGACGCGTGCTCGCGCCGGAGATCGCCCCCGAGCCTGGCGCCACGGGTTCGGCTGCTGAAAAGCACGGTGACCCATCCGAAGAAACGCAGTTTGCTGGTCTTCTTCTGGAGTTCTTCGCGAACTATGAGCCAGCACAGGCGTTCATCGGTGACGTTCGGGATCGATCGTGCCGATGTCATGCGTTTCCTCTCCCCATCGGCGGATCAAAAGATCCGCGCAGCGCAGGAGCATAGCCGAGCGGTGCCGATGTCGTGGACCTGACCACCCGTCACGGGTCCGGCGGCTCAGTAGGGTCGCGGGATCTCGTGGTGGTCGGTCGGCGCGACCTCGTACCGGGCCAGAAGAGCATCCAACCCGACATCAGCGGCAGACAGCAACGGCCCACAGCAGCGACGTTGCACCCAGAGGAGCGGGCGTTCCAGCCGTCGGGGGCGGCGCGTGGCGGGTCGGTCGTCGGTGTGCGGGCAGGGTCGGGTCCGAGGGGGTCTCGGGCCCGGTCCTGCCCGCGGGGCCGGCCTCAGACCTCGTCGCGGGTCAGGGCCAGGAGACGGTCCAGGACGCGGGGGCCGCCGGCTCGCACGCCGTCGTGCTCGAACTCGTCCGTGACCCAGGTGCGCAGGCCGCGGACGGCGCGGGCGGTCTCCAGGGAGTGGGCCGTGTCGACGTACATGTCGTCGTGGTAGACGGCCGCCGCGACCGGTACCTCGTTGGCGGCCAGGCGTGCCGGGTCGTAGAGGGGCTGCCAGTCGGTGCGGGCGGCGAGGTGTTCGGCGGTCTCGCGCAGCGGGCGCAGCGCCGGGTCGCAGTCGAACATCCAGGGGTGCACGGACTCGCCGGTGAACAGCAGGGGCGCGTCGCCGGTGAGCGTCTTAGCTGCGTCGAACTGGGGGAACTCGGCGCGGACGCGTTCGGCCGACCAGGCGGTGGGGCGGCCGTCCTGGCCGTAGATGGCCTCGTGGACGAGGGCGTATAGGGGGTGTCCGGCGTACGACAGGAGGCCCTGGACCTCTTCCTGGAAGGCGTCGGACGGCTCCAGGCCCCGCGGGGTGCGTACGAAGGCGCGTTCGAGGAGGAAGTGCAGCTGGTGGCTGCCCTCGGCGCCGCCGAGGAGGATGCCGAGGGACTGGAAGGCCTCGACGGTGAGCCGGTAGCCGTTGGGGAGGGTCACCTCGTGGTGGAGGAGGTGGTCGGCGATGCGGCGGGCGCGCTCGACGTCCTGCGGGTAGCGGGCGTAGTGCGCGACGACCTTGCGTTCGATGCGCGGGTAGGCGGCCCGGTAGACGTCCTCGGCGTGGGCGTGCAGGGAGGGCAGGCCGCCGGTGACCATGGCCGCCGCCAGGCCTTCGGGCGCCTTGGACAGGTACGTGAGCGTGCAGAAGCCGCCGAAGCTCTGGCCGAGGACGGTCCAGGGGGCGCCGCCGGTGACCTGGGGGCGGATCGCCTCGCAGTCCCGCACGATGGAGTCGGCGCGGAAGCGGGCGAGGTAGTCGGCCTGCTCGGCGGGGCCGCCGCGCAGCGGGAGCGTCTGGCGGTTGGCGGGCGTGGAGTGGCCGGTGCCGCGCTGGTCCAGGAGGAGGACGCGGTACTCCTCCAGGGCGCGGCCGAGCCAGGCCTGCCGGCCGACGAACCGGTTGGCGCCGAAGCCGGGGCCGCCCTGGAGGTAGACCAGCCACGGCAGGTCCTGGCGTGCCCGGTCGCTCGCGACGACCTCCCGACCGTAGAGCTGGATCGTTTCTGCGGTCGGGTCGTCGTGATCGAGGGGAACGGTGAAGTGACGGTCGGTGAGGACGACTCCGGGCTGGCGGTAACTGACGGTCAACGGGGCTCCCCATACGGACGGACTGGGCCGTCCCAGTTCAGCACACCCGGGACGGCACGGCCCGACCGGGGATCATGAACGGCAAGTCAACTACCTGTCGCTGAGCAACGGGCTTGCAGAACGGGCACCACCGGCTGTGGTGCTGCGTTTGCGTCCTGTCCCACGCCCTGGTTCGGAAGGTGGGTCTGGGGCGATTGACCGCGCCCCGCGTCGCCACAACTCTTCCGCGCGGGCGCGGATGTTGCGGGAGGCATTCCGGTCCGCGTGATCAACGAATCCGCAGTTCCGGCACGCGAACCAAGCCTGACTCACCCGGCTCGCCCTGTCGATGTGACCACACTCGGCACAGGTGCGGGAGGTGTACGCCGGATCGACGTACACCACCGGCACCCCCGCCTTGCGGGCCTTGTACGCGATGAATCCTCCGAGCTGGGCAAAGGCCCAGCTCGAGTGGGTGGCCCGTTGGGGCTTGCGAAGCCGTACCCGCTCACGAATACCGCCCAGGTCCTCCAAGGCAATTCCGCGCCCGGTGCGTTCTGCCTCAGCCACCACATGTTTCGCGATCTTGTGATTGATGTCCCTGGCCCGCCGTGACTCCTTGCGCCGCCGCCTCTTCAGACGGCGCTTGGCGGACGAGGTGTTCTTGCGCTGCAGCTTGGTGCGCAATGTGCGTTCACGCGAGTGCGCGCCCGGCCATGATTTCGCCGTCGGAGGTGGTGGCGATGTTCACGATGCCCAGGTCGATGCCGAGGAACCCCTCCGGCGCGGTGTTCAGCAGCGCTTCGGGGACCTCGCAGGTCGCATTCAGGAACCACATTCCGTTGCGATACAGCAGGTCCGACTCACCCTTGCGGTACAGGGCGAGCGTGGCCAGCTGCTCGGGTGCGGCGGTGAACGCCACGTCCTTGATGCGCCCGGAAACCGTCCAGACCGACACCGTGCGCCCGGCCATCTGCCACGACAGCATCCGGTCGTCGTACGGCTGCGCGCCCTGCGGCCGGAACGTGACGGGCTTCTCGCCTGCCCTGCGATAGCGCCTGGAGCCTGGCCTGCCGAGGTTTCCCGCCTGCAGGTTCGCCCTCAGCGTCGTATAGGCGTCGCAGGTCTTCTTGATGACGTGCTGGGCGGCCTGCGCACCCAGCCCCCACCGCTCCTTGACCTCGGCATAGGTGTGCTCACGCAACGCGAAGTTCCGCTTCACATCCTTGGCGAGCGCCACCCCGCTCACCCAGGTCGCGGCCTCGTTACAGGCACGCAGGGTCGCCTCCAGTGCCGCCGCCTGCCCCGGCGTCGGCAGCAGTTTCACCTGCACCACCAGCTTCACGATCACCCAACGTACACACCCGTACGGAGCACCATCACATGTTCAACGCAAATCACCCGAGCAGGGGAAACGAATGGTCATTCTGAACCGCGGCTCAGCGCCCGGGAAGGCTGGAGCGGCGGACGACCAGCTCGGGCTGGAGCACCACCCGGCGGTGTTCGTGGGCCGTGCGCCCGGCCTCCGCCTCCGTCTCCTCCAGGAGCAGCTCGGCGGCGAGCGCGCCCAGTGTGACGGCGGGCTGCCGTACGGAGGTGAGCGGGACGGCCGCGGCGGCCGCGAACTCGATGTCGTCGTAGCCGACGATCGCGAGGTCGTCGGGGACGCCGACCCCGGCCGCGTACATGGCCTGGAGGACACCGAGGGCGAGCAGGTCGTTGGCGCAGAAGACGGCGGTCGGCCGGTCGGCGAGGCCGAGCAGCCGGGCGCCCGCGTCCCGGCCCGCCGCGACGTCGAGCCGCTCGGTGGGCAGCTCGCGCAGCGCCTCGGGGCCCAGACCGGCCTCGGCGAGCGCGTTCAGGGCGCCGGTGCGGCGGTCGCGGACCTGGTTGAGGCCCGGCGGCCCGCAGACGTAGGCGATGCTGCGGTGCCCGGCGTCGACGAGATGACGTACGGCCAGCGCGCCGCCCGCCACGTCGTCCACGGAGACCGAGCACTCGGTGGTGCCCTCCGCGACCCGGTCGACCAGGACGAAGGGGATGCCGTGCCGGCGGAAGGACTCGATGTTGCGTCCGGTGGCGTCGGCGGGGGTGAGCAGCACGCCCCGCACCCGCTGCTCGGCGAAGAGCGACAGGTACTCGGCCTCCTCGCCCGGGTTCTGGGCGCTGTTGCAGACCATCACGCCGAGCCCCGCCTCGCGCGCGGCCCGCTCGGCACCGCGCGCGACGTCCACGAAGAAGGGGTTGCCCATGTCGAGGACGAGCAGCCCCATGATCCGGCTGCGGCCCGCGCGCAGCTGGCGCGCGGACTCGCTGCGGACGTAGCCCAGCCGGTCGATCGCGGACAGCACCCGGGCGCGGGTCTCGCCGGCGACCGTGTCCGGGCGGTTGATGACGTTCGAGACCGTGCCGACGGAGACTCCGGCGGCGCGGGCGACGTCCTTGATACCCACCGACTGGGCCATCGGGCGGGGACCTCCAGAGGAACATGGGGCGGCGGGAATACTTCACATTATCCCCGGGCCCGGGGTGAGCAGGTGGGATCAGGCAGGCAGGGCGAAGTCGGCGACGCGCAGTGCCGAGGGGGTCGTACCGGTGGACTTCTCCTGGTACATGAACGACAGCACGTTGTCCGCCTTGACACGCCATTCGTCGATCACGACTTCGCCGAAGGCGTTCAGCGCGGCGGCGTCGTACAGGAGTGTCCAGTCGGTGTACCCGGAGGACCTGGAGGCGCCGGCGATCCGGCCGTGGGGCAGGACGGCGTAGGCGTTGTCGTACTTGTCCAGGACCAGTTTGGTGCGCTGGCTGGAGTTCGGTGCGACGGGGATCTCGGTCTTCTGCCAGCCTCCGGAGGAGTTCTTGCGCAGGTGGAAGGCGCGGCCGTTGGCGGTGCGGTCGGTGACGTAGTTCGTGGTGCACTGGCCGAAGCGGCCGGGGACGTAGCTGATGATCGCGTGCGGCAGTCCGGCGGAGTCGGTGGTCTGGCTCTCCTGGTTCATCAGGGAGTGGTCGGGGTTGAGGGCGTCGACGACCAGGCCGCTGTCGGTCACCGCCACCGTGTCGGTGCTCCCGGTGGTGGCGACGAGCGTGCCGGCGTCGTTGCGCCAGGTGCGGCCGCGGTCGGTGGAGTAGACGTAGCCGGTGTCGTGGTTGGTGATGCCACCGCTGCTGCACATCACGGCGCTGTTCTGTTCGCGCCAGGTGAAGAAGGAATGCAGCCGGCCGCCGGTGTCGTAGTCGATGCCGTGCAGGTACATGTTGCGGGCGGTGCTGGAGCCGTGCTCGCTGGTGTAGGTACCGGTGGCGGAGGTCCACTCCCCCAGTGCCTTCCAGGCCGAACCGTCGTACTCCGCGAGGGCGTTGCGGCCGTTGCCGGAGACGCCGACGCGGTAGCTGAGCTGGAGTCTGCCCTCGGGGGTGGCGATGAACTGCGGGTAGGTGAACTGCGAGGTGAGGGCGAGCCCGTCGAGGGTGGTCTGGACGGAGCCGAGCACCGCCGCGGTCCAGGCGGTGCCGGCCGGGTTGTCGACCAGGCCCGCGACCGACTTCACGTAGAAGAAGCCGTCGCTGTGCGAGTCCATGTTCAGGTGCAGCCGGCCGTCCGTCCTGGAGACGCCCAGGGAGATCACGTTGTGCGAGTCGTCGCTCTTGAGCTGGTGCGGGAGGGTGATCGTGGACCAGCCGGCGGCGCCCAGGGCCCGGCGGGCGACGACCGCGTTGCGGGTGGCGGTGTACCAGGCCGCGTACTGGTAGCCCTTGTACGTCAGCAGGCCGCTCTTCTGGAAGGCGTTGTTGTTGACGAGACCGTCGTAGGAGACGAAGTAGATCGCCCGTGCGTCGAGCAGGGTGGTGCCCGAGGCGGTGACCGAGGGGCCGGGGCCGGCCGCCCGGGCCGTGCCGGGGACGGCCACCGCGGCGGCGGCCAGGGCACTCGCGAGAACCGTGCGTCTTCTCATGGGGGCTCCAGTCATGGACGTTCCGGTCGTGGGGGTTCCAGTCGTGGTTCCGGTCGTGGTTTCGGTAGTGGGGGGGCCGGTCCTGGGGGCCCGGGCCCTGGGAAGGCCGACTGAGTTCCGGGGGGCTCGGAC
>NZ_JBEOWS010000075.1:0-31003 GCF_040296125.1 Streptomyces sp. NPDC002265
GCGCCGGGGATGGTGGGCATGCAGCGCAGGACGTCGTACATCCGGCGGTCGAGGTTGAAGCCCATCACGTACTCGATGTGCTGCCAGGCGCCGATCAGCGAACTGCGGTTGCCGACCTTGGCGTTGCCCGCGACCGCGCCCACCTTCGGGTCGGCGAAGGGCTGCACCAGCTCGCGGACGGTGGCCGGTTCGAAGACGGTGTCGCCGTCCATCATCACGATCAGGTCGTACCGGGCGTTGGCCACACCGCGGTTGAGGGCGGCCGGCTTGCCCGCGTTGAGCTGACGGATCACCCGCACGTTCGGCAGCCCCATGGCCTCCACGATCCGGGCGGTGCCGTCGGAGGAGCCGTCGTCGATGACGATCACCTCGATGGGGTGCTCGCTCGCCATCAGCGAACGGACCGTGTTCTCGATGCACTTGGCCTCGTTGTACGCCGGGACCAGCACCGACACCGGTTCGGTGACCGGGCTCGGCCCCCAGCGGAAGTCACGGCGGCGCACCTTGCGCGCATGCAGGGCCGACAGCAGCAGCATGAGCACGAACCGACTGATGACCAGGCCGCCGATCACCGCGAGGCCGACCACCAGCACGTCGGTGATCCCGTCGGAGGCCTGCACCAGGAAGGTCCAGGTCCTGCCCTTCCACAGGTCGAGGCCGGTGACGGGTGTGTGGGCGCTGGGCGCTCCGAGGGCGTCCGTGAGGTTCTCGAACTCGTACCCCTGGCTCTGGAGTTGCGGCAGGAACCGGTCGAGGGCCTGCACGGTCTGGTGACGGTCGCCGCCGGAGTCGTGCATCAGGACGATCGCGCCCTTGCCGCCCTTGGGTGTGGCGTTGCGGATGATGGTGTCGACGCCGGGCTTGCGCCAGTCCTCGCTGTCGGTGTCGTTGACGACGGTGAGGTAGCCGCGCGAGCCGATGTACTCGGTGACCGGCCAGGACTTGTCGTCCATGGCGTCGGCGAAGGACGAGTACGGCGGCCGGAACAGGGAGGTCCGGATGCCGGCCGCGCCCGCGAGCGCGAGCTGGTTCTGCGACAGCTCCCAGTCGATGCGGCTCTTGGACTGGTAGGAGAGGTCGGGGTGGTTGAAGGTGTGCAGGCCGACCTCGTGCCCCTCGTCGACCATGCGCTGGACCAGGTCCGGGTAGCGGGAGGCCATGGTGCCGGTGACGAAGAAGACGGCGTGCGCGTGGTGCTTCTTGAGCACGTCCAGGACCTTGGGGGTCCAGGTCGGGTCGGGGCCGTCGTCGAAGGTCAGGACCAGACGGTGGTCGGGCACGCGCAGACTCGTGATGCGGCCGCTGCGGGTGTCGATCACCGGCCCGCCGTCGAGGATCTTCTGGGGCACCTTGTCGGTGGACGCCTCGGGCCGGACCCGGAAGTCGGCCAGGATCTCGCTGTGCACATAGCCGCGCAGCATCAGCATCGCCATCATGGCGACCAGGACGAGCACGGGCAGCAGCAGGCGCATCGGCAGGCGGCGCCGGGAACCGGCGCGGGCCGCGGCCGCGACCCGGCCTCGGCGGTCAGGGGATGCCATCGGAAGTGGTGCTCCAGGGACAAAGGACGGACGGGGCACGCGAAGGTGTCAGGAGGCGGGCGTCGCCGGGTTCGGGCCGCCGGCGGGTGCGCCGAGTCCGAGGACGTCCACGGCGGTCGGTGACGGGTTGCTCCCACCGGTGCTCGACGCGCTCACGGTGGGTGAGGCGGCGGGGGGACGCGACGAGGCGGCCGGAGGCGTGGTCACCGCGGAGCCGGCGGTGCTGTGCGTCGCGCGCACGGACGGCTCGGGAAGCAAGGACGCCGTCGATTTGCTCGGGCCCGAGGTGGGGCCGGGCGTCACCACGGCGTCGCCCGTGGACGGCTGCGTGGC
The DNA here is from genome assembly GCF_040296125.1 of Streptomyces sp. NPDC002265. Taxonomy (NCBI): domain Bacteria; kingdom Bacillati; phylum Actinomycetota; class Actinomycetes; order Kitasatosporales; family Streptomycetaceae; genus Streptomyces; species Streptomyces sp. NPDC002265. The sequence goes on from NZ_JBEOWS010000075.1 coordinate 1,875, forward strand.
GGCGTCCTGCGCGGCGTCGGCGCTCGGCGTGGCGTCGGCCGGGTCCGAGGGCTGCGCGGACTGCGACGGCACCGACGAGGGCTCGACCTGGCTCGCGGGCACCCCGCCGTCCTGCGCGGGCACGGGCAGCCAGGGCGCGTTCGAGCTGCCGGATACCAGGGTGGCGACGATGACGACCGAGTAGACGGCACAGGCCACACCGATGGCCACGCCCAGCCTGCGCAGCCAACGGCTGCGCCGGCCCGACTCGTCGACGAAGACGGGGCTGCCGTCACGGTCGTCCAGGCGGCCGTTCAGGGTCGGGTTCTCGGCGGCCCGCCAGCCGACGGCGGCCATCTGCACGGTGAGTTCGTGCGGGTCGTGGAGCGGTTCGTCCGATTCCTCGACCGGGGCCTGGGCCTGGGCCGGAACCTGGGCCTGCGTCCGGGCCGGGGCCGGAGCGGGACCCGGATCCGCGAGCGGGAGGCGGTCCGCCCGGCTGTTCGGCGCGGCGACCGTCTCCGGAGCGGCGGACTGCCGGGACTTGTTCAGGTCCGCCAGGAGCGCCCGGCTTTGCGCCGTGTCGATCTGAGGCGCCCTGGTCTGCTCCGTGTCGATCCGGCCACCGACTCCGGTCCGGTCGCCCGGACCGGCTTCGGGCCCGGACGCGTCTGGCGCCTCTTCGGATACGGCGTCTTTCCGCCACATATTCACGTACCCCATCCCCCACGGAACTGTCGCGGATGTGCGGACAGTTCCAAGCGCATCTCGGCCGCACCAGGCCCCCGCCTGCCCCGAGCATCTCCGTCTACCTGACGCTGGACGCTAAACCTAGCTCACGCGTACGAAGCGTGCGGTTTATGTTCGAGAGGTGAACAGTAACGGATGTTCAAAGGTGTCTAAAAACTGACCTTGGCAGGGACTTGCTTCGCGGCGGACGGCGATGCGCCTTCCGAAACAGGCAGGAAACGGGACGGGACAGGACAGAGGGGGCCGTTCAGCCCTGCGGCCCCCGGTCTGCGCGGGCCGCCATCCAGTCCCGGTAGTGCGTGGGGGCGATACGGGAGCCCTCGGGCGCGACCAGGACGTCGCCCCTGGGGACGGCGAACATCCCGGCGGTGCCGTCGGTGACCACATGGCCCGCTCCGCCCTCGGCCGCGAGCGTGAGGCTCCCCAGCTCGTCGAGGGGGAAGACCTCGGGGCCCGCGACGTTCAGGGTGCCGTTGAGCGGCGCGCCCATGGCGACGTCGGCCACCGCGGCCGCGACGTCGTCGGCGGCGATGGGCTGGAGCGGGGTGCTGGGCAGCCGGACGGTGTCCCCGTCCGTGGTCCAGGACAGCACGGCGTCCATGAACTCCATGAACTGGGTGGCCCGCACAACGGAGTACGGCAGACCGCCGGCCTTGAGCAGATCCTCCTGAAGGACCTTCGCCTGGTAGTAGTCCAGCTCGGGCACCCCGTCCGCGCCCACGATGGACAGCACCACCACGTGTCCGACGCCCGCCGCACGGCTCGCCTCCAGCAGGTTGCCCATCGACGTACGGAAGAACTCGGGCGAGGCTTCGTCGAAGGTGGGCGAGTTCGTCAGGTTGACGACCACCTCGGCCTCCGCGAGCGCTGCGGCCAGTCCTTCGCCGGTGAGGACGTTCACGCCCGTGGACAGGGAGAGCGGCGTCGCCTCGTGGCCCTGCTCCTTCAGGCGGGCGACCACACGCGAGCCGATCAGACCCGTACCGCCGAGAACCGCGATCTTCATGTCCGTTCCTTTCGTCGTGGGTCACCGCCCGTCGCCGCCCGGCGTCACCGACGAGGCCTCCGGCGTGGACGGTCGGGGCGTGCCGCCCGGCGTGCCGCATAGCCGAGGGGCAGGTAGCGGACGCGCTCGGGCAGCAGCGGGAAGAGGGTGCGCAGCACCGCGCCGAACCCGCGCAGCAGGCGTTCGTCCCGGGGCGTCCAGGCCAGACCGAGACGGTCCCGGGCCACGGGCGGCAGCAGCCCCACGGTGACGAACACGCGCAGCCGGGTCAGCGGTGGATGCAGCACCGGCCACAGCAGTCGTACCGGGGCGGATGCGCCGGGGGGCGCCGGGACGGGGCGCCGCGGGTCGAGGAGTTCCCTCGCCACCGGCGTCATCTCCAGTTCGTCGCGGACCATCGCGTCGAAGTACGCCCAGTACGCCTCGGGGTTCTCCGGCATGTCGCGGTCGTTGATGCCGAGGATGCGTCCGAGCTGCCGGAGTTCGTCGTAGAGACGGAGGCTCTCGGCGGGCGTCAGGGGCCGTGCGAGGTACCGGGCGGCGCGCAGGAAGACGGCGTACGCGGTGGCGTGGACCCAGGCGTAGCAGGCGGGGGTGAGTGCGTGGTAGGGGCGGCCCCGGGTGTCGGTGCCGTTGATGGTGCGGTGCAGCCGGCGCAGCCGGCGGCCCTCCTCGGCGGCGCGCTCACCGCCGTAGATCCAGAGCTGGAGCGACTCCAGGGACCGGTCGAGGCGCCCCCAGGGGTCGGTGCGGAACACGGAGTACGCGTCGACGCCCGCGCCGACCGCCGGGTGCGCGACCTGGAGGACGAAGCCGGCGGGCAGCGAGAACAGCAGACGGCGGTCACCGGCGATGTCCCAGAGGATCGTCTGCGGGGTGAGCGGGTCCGGTTCCCCGCGGGCGGTCCTGGCTTCCGTGTCGGTCACGGTCCTCACCTCGGCAGAGCGGTCCTGACGCCTCCGCCTCTCCGTGGTGCCCGGAGCGGGACACCGGGAAACATTTACCACTTCTTTATATCGCAACCCACCACACACCACAGCCCCACCCGCCACACACCACCGCCCCGCCCCGCCCGGCCGGCGGGCGGGCGGGCGCCCGGCCGTGGAGGTCCGGTGCTGAAACGCCGCGAAAGGCCGGCCACGTGCGTGGTCGGCCTTTCGTCTCCCGGCGTGGTCGGGTCACCAGGAGGCGTAGGAGCCCTCGGGGCGGCTGTCGTCCGCGGCCGGGGCGGCGGAGTCCGGGTACTGCGGCTGCGGCGCTTCGTCCCCCTGCGACTGCGGCACCTCGTAGGGGTGCGGCTGCGGCACCTCGTAGCCCTGCGGCTGCGACGGCTGCCGCGGCTGCCACTGGGAGACCTCGAACGCCTGCGGCACCTCGTACGCGGGCGCCGACATGTAGACCGGCGGCTCCTCGGCGGCGGCCATCATGTCGGGGTCGAACATCACGATCACCGCCGCGACCAGCAGGACGATGAAGGGGCCGACCAGCATGAGCAGGAGGAAGCCGAGCAGGCTCGTGGACGACTGCGAGGACTCGATCACGCCGTCGACATGGACGGACACCGCGGACATGCCGGTGTAGTGCATACCGGTGACGGCGACTCCCATCACCAGACTCGCGGCCAGGGTGGACCAGAGTCCCTGGATGGAGACGGCCGCCCAGAGGGCCGCCGTCGCGGCGACGACGGCGATGACGACGGACAGCACGACGGTCATCGCGTCGTACTCGATGGAGCCGTGGGCGTCCATCGCCGCCATGCCGAGGTAGTGCATCACCGCGACGCCGACACCGGTGATGGTTCCCGCGATCGCGAGATTGGAGCGCGACGCGCCGCGATACCCGACGAGGAAGACACCCACGGCCACGACGGCGATCGCGACGGCGAGGCTGAAGAGGGTGAGTCCGGAGTCGTAGCTGACCAGCGCACCGCCGACGCTGAAACCGATCATGGCGATGAAGTGCATCGTCCAGATCCCGCAGCCGATCGCCACGGAACCCAGCAGCAGCCAGTTGGCCTTGCGGTCCGAGCGCCGCAGCGAACGTGTCGTACAGCGCAGTCCCAGCGCGGCCCCCAGACAGGCCATGACGTACGCCGCGATGGGTGTCACGGCGCCGTAGTAGAAGTTGGAGACGTCTGCGGTCATGAGGTGTTCCTTCAACTGCGTGGTGGCACAGGGCTGCGGTGAGCCGGACGGCGGGTGGGCCGGCACAGTGCCGTGCGACCGCTCCGCCCGGTGTCCCGGAGCCGCGACGGGCCCGGACCGCTGCCCGGTCACTGCGATCGGGAGGGCCGGGGCACCAGCACGCGCGGCGGCACCTGACCGGGTTCGGTCGGCGGTTGTCGCCGGCCGCGTCGTGGGTCGGTCAGGCCGGGTGTGCACTGCGTCGCGCGGGGGCCCTGACAAAGGGTCAGAGCACCGGCGCCGGACGACCTGTGCGCCCCACCTGCTCGATGTGTTTACAAGTTAAACACACGCCTCTCACCCGCCTCCCACTCCTCTCCCCCGGTTCGCCGAATCGACACGTGGCCCGGCGGAGGCGTTTGTCCTTGTCTGGCCGGATCGATCCCCGTGTCCGGAGCCCGCCGCGGGCCAACAGTGGGACACGATAAGGCGAATGCCCGTAGAGAACCGACTCGCACCGACTCATGAGTCATGACCGTTTACTCACCTTGACGGTGATTTCAGCGCGCCTCGACCCACTCGGTCTCTTGGTCCTGAACGACTCCGGGCGGCAGATCAGGCATGGGCGTACGGGACGTGCCGATGCTCTGGGTCAGCCCGTGTTCCGGGTGGTGCCCGGCGCCGCGAGCGCCGGGTCCAGGCCCGTTCTCAACAGGGTCAGGTAGCGGCTGAGATGGGTGGCCGCGTCGAGCATGGCAAGGCCGCGCTCCCGCAGCCGCCGGTGCCAGTCGTCCAGGGCGCTGGACAGGGCGTCGCCACCGTCGGCCGTGCGGATCTGCTCGACCACGGTGGATATGTGGTCCAGCGGGTACCCCCCGCGCCGCAGGAGATGGGCGAGTTCGGCGTCGCGGATGTCGCTCGGCCGGAAGACGCGGTATCCGGTGGCCGGGTCGCGTGCGGGGCTGAGTATGCCGACGTCCTCCCAGTTGCGCAGGGTGGCCGGGGTGACGCCGAGCCGGCGCGCGAGTGCGCCGATGGTCCGCGGGACGGGGGCCGTCGGGTGCCGCGGGCCGGCGTCGGACTCCGCCGTCAGGTGGTCCACCGCTCTCCTGACGGCGTCGAGGGTGTCGCGGTCGCGCAGCAGCTGGCCGTGGCCGCGGTCGATGATGGTCAGGGCGCCGTCGAGCTCGTCGTCGTGGAGCGCGTTCATGATCTGGCCGCCGGCCGAGTAGCCGTAGCCCGGGATGAGGGAGAGGTAGACGCGCAGTGCCGCCACGTGCAGCTCGGTGTAGATCCGGTACCCGCTCCGCGTGCGCTCGGCGGGCGGGATGAACCCCTCCCGCTCGTAGTTGCGGACCGCCTGGGCGGAGAGTCCGTGTTCACGGGCGAGATCGGATGGTCGCAAGATGATCACCGGTTTTGAGTCTTCCAACATGACCGCAGGGTCAAAGTTCTCAGAAGTCTCAACGGTTGTTCAACCGAACAGGGAAAGAACCCGATTCGGGACATGCGCGACTTCGGCACCGTGCCGCGGAGCGGACCGCCGCCGGACCCCGCGCCACGGAACCAGGTCTCAGGGCGCCTTGAACAGGGTCGGGAAACGGGGTGCCAGCCACGGCTTGCGGCCCCACACCAGGATGCGTCCCTGGGCGAGCGCGCCCCACTGCTCACGGCGGCCGAGGGCCATCAGCAGGAAGGTGACCGGCTCGATGTGGATGGTGCAGTCCGGGCGGGCCGGCAGCCCGGGCTCGACGGACACCTCGCCGTCGGACAGGGTCACTCCGAAGCGGCCGCCGCTCCACAGGCGGATCGCGTAGCGGGCCGTCAGCCCGGCCGTGCGGGCGGGGACGGTCACCCGCGGCATGGCCGTGATCAGGAACGGCAGGGTCAGCTCGGCCCGGGCACGGTCGATCATGTGCGGACGGCCCAGGGCGCGGGCGAGGTCGTAGCCGTGGCCGAGCATGTGGGTGAGCAGGTACGAGCCCAGCACCTGCGGGGTCATCGGGCCCAGCGGGCTGACGAGGGTCCCCTCGGCCGCGGTGCCCTCGTCCCACGCCTTGAGGTAGGCGTCGGCATGCTCCACGATCATCGCGGCCAGCGGCTCGGCCCGGCGCTCGTCGAAGGCGGCGAGCGCCTGCTCGTTGGCCGCGGCGAGGCTCTGCCGTGTGCCGTCCCCGTAGCCGCGCGGGCGTCCCGCGGCGATGTCGGCCATCAGTTCGTTGGCCTGCGCCAGATGTGCCGCCGCCTCCCCGACGTTCCACTGCGCCCCGGGTATGGGAAGCCCCATGTCGGCGTCCTCGCGCAGCAGGGCGGCGATCTCCTCGGCGGTGTCCCGTATGGCCGCGCCGAGCCCCTCGGGCAGCGTGTCTCGTACGTCCTGCCCAGCCACTGGTTCCACGCCGTTCCCGTCCTCGATCTCGTGCCGTGCGGTGCCGTGTGCGGGCGCGACCGGTGGGGCGCACGCATGACGGATCAACCGGGAGTAGACCAGGCGACGACGCCTGCGACAAGACTCGCGGGCAGCCGGTCGCGGACGGAGGGAAGGTCCGGCGGCGTCCGGCCCGCGGGCGATCGGACGCCGGTGCCCGCGTGACGTCTAGGGTGCGGGGATGAGTTCGAACCGCTATCTCTCCGATCTGTTCTCGCTGGACGGCCGGGTCGCCGTGGTGACGGGCGGCAGCTCCGGCATCGGCCGGGGCATCGCCGGGGCCCTGGCCCGGGCCGGCGCGCGTGTGGTGATCGTGGCCCGCAGGGAGTCCGAACTGGCCGCCACGGTCGACGAGTTGACTGCGGACGGCTGCCGGGCCGCCTGGGTGAGCGCGGACTTGGGCACCCGCGAGGGAGTGCGCGCGGCGGCGGAGCGGGCGGCCGCGGTCTTCGGTGAGCCGGACATCCTCGTCAACAGCGCCGGGATCAATCTGCGGCCGCCGATGGGCGAGCTGGGCGAGGAGGTGTGGGACGCGACGATGGCGGTGAACCTGGAGGCGCCCTTTCTGCTGGGCCAGCGGTTCGGGCCCGGCATGGCGGAGCGGGGTTTCGGGCGGATCATCCATGTCACCTCCCAGCAGGCGCACCGGGCGTTCGTGCAGAGCGGCGCCTACGGGGTCTCCAAGGGCGCGTTGGAGTCGCTGGCCCGCTCCCAGGCCGAGGCCTGGTCGCCCTACGGGGTCACCTGCAACACGCTGGTGCCCGGCTTCGTCATGACCCCGCTCAACGCACGGCTGTCGTCCGATCCGGAGCGGGTGGCGGAACTGGCCGCGCGCACGATGGTCGGACGCAACGGTCTGGCCGAGGACTTCGCCGGTGCCGCGGTGTTCCTCGCCGGCCCCGCGTCCGGCTATGTCACCGGGCAGGCGATCTTCGTCGACGGCGGCCTCTCCGTGCACTGAGAGCTCCGGACAGGAGTGGGGCCCGGCGGCCTCTGCACGCACCGAGAGCTCCGCAGGTTCGGCCGATCGGCGCAAGCCGCCCGGGGCCGGCGTGTGGTCCGGGCCCCGGCATGGTTCGGTTTCGGCAGGGTCCGGCCGGACGTCCGGGCGGACCCGGTCGTCGTGACGCCCCGGCGCAGGGCGCGGGAGGTCGCGGCCCTGATCGTCTCCGTGGCGTCGCGGCCCTGGCCGGCTCCGTGGCGGTGGCGCCGCCGCCCTCCCGAGGAGGAGTTCCCGATGGCCCCGGACCAGCAGCCCGTACCCCCGCGTCCCGTGGCACCGCCACCGCTGTCCGAGGCGGCCTTCCGTGACCTGTACCGCCGGTTGCGGGGGCAGGCCCAGGACGGTCCGGGGGGACGGCGCGGCACGCTGGACCTGCTGACCGCGGAGCGGGTCGTGGCGGCCGCCGCGGAGGTCCGGTGCGGCCGCACCGTGTCGCTGGCCGCCGCCGTCGAGACACACTGCGCCCCGGACTGCCCCGAGCCCGCGTCCCATCGGATGACGGCTCCCACGCACGACGAGGACGGCACGTCCGGGCTCGTGTTCGCCCGCGACCGGTTCGCCATGAACGTGCACAGCGACGTCGACAGCCACCTCGACGCGCTGTGCCACGTGATCTTCGACGGCGAGCTGTACGGCGGTGTCCCGGCGAGCACCGTGACACCGCAGGGAGCGGGCGCGCTCACCCTCGACCTGGTGCGTGACGGCATCGTCGGCCGGGGTGTCCTCCTGGACGTACCGCGGCTGCGCGGGGTGCCCTGGCTCGAACCCGGGGACCAGGTGACCGCCGAGGACCTCGTCGCGGCCGAGACCGCCCAGCACACCACGGTCGGGCCGGGCGACCTGCTGTTCGTGCGCCTGGGGCACCGGCTGCGGCGGCGCAGCCTCGGCCCCTGGGACGTGACCCGGGCCCGGGCGGGGCTGCATCCGACGGCGATGGACTTCCTGGCCGAGCGGGGTGTGTCCGTCCTGGGGTCGGACGGCAACAGCGACGCCGCGCCGAGCGCGGTGGCCGGGGTGGCGTTCCCCGTGCATGTGCTGGCCGTCAACGCCCTGGGACTGCATCTGCTGGACTGGCTCGACCTGGAGGAACTGGTGGAGGTGTGCGAGCAGCAGGAGCGCCGGCACTTCCTGTGCGTGGTCGCCCCGCTGCGGCTCCCGGCGGCCACCGGCTCCCCGGTGAACCCGATCGCCGTGCTGTGAACCCCGCGGGTGCGGGGGTGGCTCCGGGTGCCGCGCCCCCGTACTGCGCGTACGTTCGAAAGAGGGAGATCCGCACCGGCCGCGGACCGCGTCGACAAGGACGGTGGTTGCCATGGACGCCCTGCCCCTGTACGACGTGATCGTCATCGGCACCGGTGCCGGCGGCGGCACACTGGCCCATCGGCTGGCCCCCTCCGGCAGACGGATCCTCGTCCTCGAACGCGGCGGCTATCTGCCGCGCGAGCGCGACAACTGGGACTCCACGGCCGTGTTCGTGAAGGGCAAGTACCGGTCCCCGGAGTTCTGGCTGGACCGGCACGGCGACGAGTTCCCGCCGGAGGTGAACTACTACGTCGGCGGGAACACCAAGTTCTACGGCGCGGCGCTGTTCCGGCTGCGTCCCGAGGACTTCGGCGAACTCCGCCACCATGACGGCATCTCCCCCGCCTGGCCCATCGGTTACGACGACCTGGAGCCGTACTACACCCAGGCGGAGCACCTCTATCTGGTGCACGGCCGGCACGGCGAGGACCCCGGGGAGGGGCCGTACAGCGCTCAGTACGCCTTTCCGCCGGTCGAACACGAGCCGCGGATCGCGCAGTTGAGCAGGGATCTGGAGAAGCAGGGGCTGCACCCCTTCCATCTGCCGATCGGGGTCGACCTCACCCAGGACGAGAACGGCCGGGCCACCCACTCCAGCGTGTGCATCCGCTGCAACCGGGTGGACGGCTTCCCCTGTCTGGTCCGTGGCAAGTCGGACGCCCAGGTCATCTGTGTGGAACCGGCGCTGGCGCACCCGAACGTGGAACTGGTCACCGACGCGCGGGTGACCCGGCTGGAGACCGACCCCACCGGACGCAGCGTCACCGGCGTGGTCGCGGAGCTGCCGGGCGAGCGGGAGGCCCGGTTCTCGGCGGACATCGTGGTCGTGGCGTGCGGGGCCGTCAACTCGGCGGCGCTGCTGCTGGCTTCGGCGAACGACCGGCATCCGCGCGGGCTGGCGAACAGCTCCGACGTGGTCGGCCGGCACTACATGCGTCACAACAACCTCGCGCTGATGGCCGTTTCGAAGGAGCCCAACGACACCCAGTTCCAGAAGACCCTCGCCCTGCACGACTGGTATCTGGGCGCGGACGACTGGGAGTTCCCGCTCGGCGGGATCCAGATGCTCGGCAAGTCGGACGCCGAGCAGATCCACGGCGAGGCCCCGCGCTGGGCCGGAGCGGTCACTCCGGACCTGCCGTTCGAGGTCCTGGCCCATCACGCCGTCGACTTCTGGCTGTGCGGGGAGGACCTGCCGCGGCCGGACAACCGGGTGACCCTGGAGGAGGACGGCCGGATCCGGCTCACCCTCGACGAGGGCAACAACATCGCCGGACTGGAGCGGCTGCGGCACAAGTTGCAGCACATGCTCGGTCGGCTGGGCATGCACGAGCACCGGCTGCTGTCCCACAGCATCTATCTGCACAAGGGCATGCCCATCGGTGCCACCGCGCACCAGGCCGGCACGGTGCGGTTCGGCACCGATCCGGCGTCCTCGGCCCTCGACGTCAACTGCAAGGCCCACGACCTGGACAACCTCTACGTGGTCGACACCGGCTTCTTCCCGAGCATCGGCGCGGTGAATCCGTCGCTGACGGCCATGGCCAACGCCCTCCGGGTGGGCGACCACCTACTGGAGCGGCTGGGCTGAGACCGCACCGGCGCCGCTGAGGCCACACCGGCGCCCGTCCCACGGCACGGCCGGGCTCGGACGGCCGCGGCTCCCGCCCGCGGATCGGACGGCCGCGGCTCCCGCCCGCGGCTCCGGCGGCTGCGGCGCCCGGACGCCGACCGGGCGAAGATCCTCCGCCGGGCAGCGCAACGCGGGCCGCCCCGGCGTGCCCCCTTGCCTGCCCGGTGCTTGTCTGATGCCCGGATCTCCGGGCGACGGGCCCGGTGTACGCAGGCACGCAGTGAAGGGGCGAGGCATCGTGAGTTCCACCGAGGGGACACCCCGGGGCGTGCACCTCGCCCAGCTGCTGCACGGCCAGAAGGCGCTGGTGACCGGCGCGAACTCCGGTATCGGCCGGGCCACGGCGGTCGCTCTGGGCCGGGCGGGGGCCGATGTCGTGGTCAACTACGTGTCCGGTGGCGACGAGGCGGAGAAGGTGGTCGAGGAGATCACCGGCCTCGGGGTACGGGCCGCCGCCTACGAGGCGGACGTCTCCGACGAGCAGCAGGTCGTCGCCATGATGGACCGGATGGTCGAGGAGTTCGGCACGATCGACATCCTGGTCGCCAACGCGGGACTCCAACGGGACGCGCCCTTCACCGAGATGACCGTCGCCCAGTGGCAGAAGGTCCTGGACGTCAATCTCACCGGGCAGTTCCTGTGCGCCCGCGAGGCCACGAAGGAGTTCCTGCGCCGGGGCGTCGTGCCCGAGGTGTCGCGCGCGGCCGGAAAGATCATCTGCATGAGCTCGGTGCACCAGATCATCCCCTGGGCCGGGCACGTCAACTACGCCTCCTCCAAGGGCGGTGTGCAGATGATGATGGAGACCCTGGCCCAGGAGCTCGCCCCGAAGAAGATCCGCGTCAACGCGATCGCCCCCGGAGCCATCAGGACCCCCATCAACCGCAGCGCCTGGGAGACCCCCGAGGCCCGGCGGGATCTGCTGCGGCTCATCCCCTACGACCGGATCGGCGATCCCGAGGACATCGGCCACGCCGCCGTGGGTCTCGCCTCCGACCTCATGGACTACGTCGTGGGCACCACCTTGTACGTCGACGGCGGGATGACGCTCTTCCCGGGCTTCGCCACCGGCGGCTGACCGGCACCCCCACCCGCGTCGGCCCGGGAGAGACGACACATGCACACGATCCTGCTGCTGGCGGACGTACCGGCGCAGACGCTGCCGGCCAGGTCGATGATGGCCTTCACCCTCGCCTCCCACATCATCCTGGTGCCGCTGGGGGTGGCGCTGCCGCTGATCACGGTCATCATGCACGGCTACGGCCTGCGCCGCGGCGACGCCACCGCTCTGCTGCTGGCCCGGCGCTGGTCGGCCGTCATGGCGGTGCAGTTCGCGATCGGCGTGGTCACCGGCACGGTGCTGTCCTTCGAGTTCGGGCTGCTGTGGCCGGGGATGATGGGCCGGTGGGGTGATGTGTTCGGGATCGGCTTCGGCGTCGAGGCGTGGGCGTTCTTCCTGGAGGCCGTGCTCATCGCCGTCTACCTCTACGGCTGGCGCAGGCTGCCCTCCCGTACCCACTTCCTGCTCGCGCTGCCCCTGCCGCTGGTGGCGCTGCTCGGCGCCTTCGGCATCCTGGCCGCCAACTCCTGGATGAACACCCCTCGGGGCTTCACCCTCGACTCCGCGGGCAACCCGGTGGACGTGCGGATCTGGAAGGCGATCTTCACCCCCATGTTCGGCCCGGAGTACTGGCACTTCGTCTTCGCGATGTTCGTGACGGCGGGCTACGTCGTGGGCGGCGTCTACGCCGTCGGATGGCTGCGCGGCCGCCGGGACCGCTACCACCGGCTCGGCTTCGCGGTCCCCTTCACGCTCGCCGCGGTGTGCACCCCCGTGCAGTTCGTGCTCGGCGACTCCATCGCCCGGCAGGTGTTCCAGAAGCAGCCGGTGAAGTTCGCGGCCATGGAGATCGTCTGGAGGACCGACACCCATATGCCGGAGTACCTGTTCGGCCGGCTGCACCCGGACGGGACGATCTCCGGCGGCATCAGGATCCCGCAGCTCGACTCCATCCTGGCCGGCTTCCGCCCGGACACCCGGGTCACCGGACTGACGGCGGTGCCCGCGAGCGACCGGCCGACGCCCACTCAGGCCACCCTCATCCACTGGACCTTCGACACCATGGTCGGGATCGGCTCCCTGCTGCTCCTGCTCGCCCTGTGGTACGGCGTCCTGTGGCTCCGGCGCCGAAGGCTGCCCGCCTCCCCGTGGTTCTACCGGGGCGCGGCGTGCGCGGGCGTCGCCTCCGTCATCGCCGTCGAGTGCGGCTGGATCACCACCGAGGTGGGCCGCCAGCCCTGGATCGTCTACCAGAACATGCGGGTGGCCGAGGCGGTGACGGCCACCCGCGCGACCAGCCTGTGGATCATGTTCGGGCTGATCGTCGTCGTGTACGTCTTCGTGTTCGGCTCGTTCCTCGCGGTGCTGCTGAAGATGCGCTCACGCTGGCGGCTCGCCGACGAGCAGGGCGGGCCGCCGCAGGAGACCCCGCAGAGCGACCTGCCGGAGACGGACACGCCGTACGGGCCGCGCTCCGCCGGGAGCCGGCTGTGATCGCGGGGGTCATCGCCGCCGTCCTGCTGCTCGCGATCGCCGCCTACGCCTGCGGCGGGGGCACCGACTACGGCGCCGGCTTCTGGGACCTGACGGCGGGCGGCACGGAGCGCGGCAGGCGCCCGCGATGGCTGATCGACCACGCGATGGAGCCGGTCTGGGAGGTCAACAACGTCTGGCTGATCTTCGTGCTGGTGATCATGTGGACCGGTTTCCCCGTCTTCTTCCAGCAGGTCTTCACCACGATGTGGCTGCCCCTGGCACTGGCCGCGGTGGGCATCGTGCTGCGCGGCGCCGGCTTCGCCCTGCGCAAGCCCGCCCGGCGGCTGGCCGGCCGACGCCTGTACGGGGCGGTGTTCGCCGTCTCCTCGCTGCTGACGCCGTTCTTCCTCGGGGCCGCGGCCGGCGGAGTGGCCTCGGGCCGGGTGACCGCCACCACGACGGCGTCCACGGACGTCTGGGCCAACCCCACGTCCCTGCTGTTCGGTCTGCTGGCCATCGCGACCACGGCGACGCTCGGCGCCGTCTTCCTGGCCGCGGACGCCCGGCGCTTCGGCGCGCCGGACCTGGACCGCTACTTCCGCCGGCGTGCCCTGGGCGCCCTCGCCGCGGTCGCCGTGCTCGCCGTCGTCACCCTGTTCGTCACCCACGGGGACGCGCCCCATGTGTGGCACGGCCTCACCCACGGTGTGGGACTGGTCCTCGTCGTCGTGGCGGTGCTGGCCACGCTCGCCACCGCGGGGCTGCTGGTCCGTCCCTCCGGAGCGTGGTCCCGGGTCGCGGCGGTCGGCGTGGTCGCGTCGGCCGTCATCGCCTGGGGCATGGCGCAGCGCCCCTATCTGATCCCGACCTCGCTCACGGTCGCCGAGGGCGCGGGCGCCTCCGCCGCACTGCGCTGGCTGGGGCTGATCACCCTCGTCGCCGTCCTGCTGGTCTTCCCCGCGGTCGCCCTGCTGTACTGGCTGGACACCCACGGCGAGCTGGAGGGCCTCACCGACGCCGATCTGCGGCGCGACGGCGCCGGCGACGAGACGACCTGAACCGCCGCCGGACTACCTCTCGTCGAGAGCCGCGTCGAGCGTGAGGGCCGAGTCGATGAGGGCGAGATGCGTGAACGCCTGCGGGAAGTTTCCGAGCTGACGGCCCGTCGGGTCGATCTCCTCGGAGTACAGGCCCAGATGGTTGGCGTACCCCATCATCTTCTCGAAGGTCAGCCTCGCCCGGTTCGTGCGTCCCGCGCGGGCCAGGGCGTCGACGTACATGAACGTGCACAGCGAGAAGGTGCCCTCCGAGCCGCGCAGACCGTCCGGCGAGGCCTCCGGGTTGTACCGGTAGACCAGGCTGTCGCTGACCAGTTCCTGCTCCATGGCGTCCAGGGTCGCCGCCCACATCGGGTCGCTGGGGGCGACGAAGCCGACCGTCGCCATGCGCAGCAGCGAGGAGTCCAGGACCTCGCTGCCGTAGTGCTGGACGAAGGCCCGCCGGCCGTCGCTCCACCCCTTGGCCATGACCTGCTCGTAGGCGGCGTCCCGCTCGGTCTTCCAGCGGTCGGCCGCGGACGGCCGGCCGTTCGCCTCGGCGAGCCGCAGCGCGCGGTCGAACGCCACCCACGACATCACCCGGCCGTACGTGAAGTCCTGGCGGCCGCCGCGCGTCTCCCAGATGCCCTCCTCCGCCTGGTCCCAGTGGTCGGCCAGCCACTCCAGGTGGGTGCGCAGCGAGGTCCATCCCCCGTGCCCGAGCTCCAGGCCGTGCTGGTGCCCGAAGTAGATGCTGTCCAGCGCCTCGCCGTAGATGTCCAGTTGGAGCTGGGTGGCGGCGCCGTTGCCGATCCGTACCGGGGCGGAACGCCCGTAGCCCTCCCAGTGGTCGAGGATCTGCTCGTTCAGGTCGGAGGAGCCGTCGACCTTGTACATGATGTTGAGCGGGCCCGTGGTCCCGTCGCTGCCTGCGCGCTCCTTGACCCGGTCCCCCAGCCAGGCGATGAACGCCCTGGCCTCCTCCGTGAAGCCGAGCCCCAGCAGGGCGTACACGGAGAAGGAGGCGTCCCGGATCCAGGTGAAGCGGTAGTCCCAGTTGCGCTCGCCGCCCAGCTGCTCGGGAAGAGCCGCCGTCGGGGCGGCCACCAGACCGCCGCTGGGCGCGAAGGTCATCAGCTTCAGCGTGATCGCGGAGCGTTCCACCACCTCACGCCAGCGCCCGGTGTAGCGGGACTGGGCCAGCCAGGAGCGCCAGAACCCGGCCGTCTCCTCGAAGAGCCGTTCGTGTTCCGCGCGCCGGATCTCCCTCGGCGGTCCCTCGGCACCCGTCTCCAGGATCAGCCCGCGCTGCTGTCCGGCCGTCAGGGTCAGCGAGACCTGGAGGTCGGCCTCCCGGTGCGTCAGCACGTCCGAGAGCCGCTCGTCGTCCGGCTCCCGGATGGGGTGCACGGTGAGTTCCGTCCCGTCCTCCGCGACGAAGACCGCGCCGTGCTGGGTGACGTGCACCTCGTGCTTGCTGCGCCCGTAGTCGAACCGTGGGGCGATCTCCACGTCGAACGTCATGGTGCCGCGCACGCACCGGACCAGGCGGACCAGCCGGTGATGGCGCGTGGCCGTCGTACCGGTCACGGGCATGAAGTCGATCACCTCGCCGGCGCCGGCCTCGGTCATGAACCGGGTCACCAGGATCGCGGTGTCGGGCAGGTACAACTGCTTGGTCGAATGGGTCGGGTGCGCCGGCCGGACCGTGCAGTGCCCGCCGTTCCCCTTGTCCAGAAGCGCGCCGAACACGCTCGGCGAGTCGAACCGCGGGGAACAGAACCAGTCGATGGCCCCCTCCGTGGTCACCAGCGCCGCGGTCTGCAGGTCACCGATGAGCCCGTGATTCTCGATCAGCGGATAGTCGTCCATCGGGGCGCCCCTTTCCGTGATCCACCCGGCCGCGCCCCCTCGACCAGCGTAGGCCGCGGGCCCTGCTCCGGCTCGTCGGGCCCGGGGTGCGGGACGGACGCCGGTCACGGACACTGTGCGGCGGACGGGCGTACGCCCCGGGCTCGGAGCTCCTCGGGCGCCGAGGGGTCGTCGAGGCATCGGCGTTCGGGCCGGGTGCCGCCGGTCCGCGGGCGGCGCGGTTTCGCACTCGCGCGCCGGTGTCGGCAGGATGGGGCCATGAGCGAGATCCGCACCCCCCGTCTTGTCCTGCGCCGATGGCTGGACGACGACCTTGTCCCCCTCTCCGAGATCCAGGCCGACCCGGCGGTGATGCGCTGGATCGGCGACGGCGTGCCGCGTTCGCTGGACCGGACCGCCCAGGACATCGAGGACTGGGAGGAGGAGTGGGACGAGGAAGGCTTCGGGATCTTCGCGGTCGAACTCCTCGGATCCGGGGAACTGGCCGGCGCGGTCGGTCTGCATGTACCGGACGCACCGGCCGAGATCGCCGGCCAGGTGGCGATCTCCTGGCGGCTCGGGCGGGTGTTCTGGGGGCAGGGGTACGCCTCCGAAGCCGCCCACGCGGCACTGGAGTTCGCGCTCCAGGACCGGGGCCTCGACCGGGTCGTCGCCGCCTGCCGGACCGGTGACACCGCCTCCGCCAACGTGCTCGACAAGCTCGGTATGCAGCCGGAGGGCGTCACCGAGGACCCCGAGCACGGATACGACCTGAGGCTGTACGGCATCGACCTCACCGAGTACCAGGACTGACGCCACGCTCGCCGCCGCACGGGTCGGCCGCACGGGTCGGCCGCGGGGGACGGCCGGGCGGCCCGGCGGGCGGGGACGGGGGGACGGGCACGGTCAGTGCGCCGCGAACTGGACCCGGGTCGCCTCCGCGCGGGGGCTCACCAGCTCCCAGGTGATCGGGATCCGTCCGGCCGAGAGATCGGCGAGCCTGGCGAACGCCTGTGTGCTGAGGTCGAGTTGACCGGGCGCACAGGACAGCGGGCACTCGTCGACGATCCGGACCGTGACGGACGTCCCTCAGGGGCCGAGGGCAGTGCAAAGGTTGCCGCCGGGTCCGCCGGGCGGGTCAGCTGCCGTCCATGCCGAACGCGTCGTGCACCGGTCGCACCTCGACCGCCACGACATGGAAGTCGAGGACACGACCGGCGATCTCGCGGGCCCGCTCCGGGCTCGCGCAGTCGATCACGTAATAGGCCGTCAGCTGTTCGGCCTCCGCGCCGAACGGCCCGTCCGTGACGGTGGACGCCTCGCCCCGCCACCGCATCGTCGTCGTGTCCCTGGGATAGGCGAGACCGGCTCCGTTGAGCAGCTCCCCCGAATCCGCGAGGTCCTGGTGGAGCGCTTCGTGTCTGCGGAACACATCGGCCCGCTCCGCCGCGGTCATCGCCTCGGTGGCGACGGGATCGGCGTACATCAGCACCATGTACTTCATGCCACGATCCTGGCAGCGCGGCCCGGCGGACACAGCCGAACGGCACATCGTCACCCCGGACCGGCCTGCCCGCCCTGCCCGCACTTCCCCGACCGACGGCGGTGACGGCGGTGACGGCGGCGGCGGTGACGGCGGCGGCGGCGGCGGTGACGATGGTGACGCGAAAACGGGCCTCAAAAGCCCGTCCCGACCCCCTCCGGTCGCGGTCGGCCCCGGTGTGAGGTCCCCCACCTGCCCTTGCCCAATACGCGAAGGTCTACCTAAGTTCGGCGGCATGTCCCCGCATGTTCCTCACATCCCCGACGATCCGGACAGCCCCGTCGAGCCGCGCGGGCCCGAGGCGAGCCCGCCAGGCAGCGCCGCCCTGGCCGACTTCTCCGTGGACCTGACCTCGCACGAGATGCTGCGCCGCGCCCATGTGCTGGACGCCCTCGGCTCCGACTGGGACCCCGTGGCGGCACTGGAGGGCGAGGAGGCGGCGTACGCGCTGCTGTACTCCGGGCTCGACGCTGAGCAGCAGCGCGTGTACGACGAGCTGGTCGCGGCCGGTGTCCTCCCCCGCAGAGGAGACGGCCGTGCTGCCCCTTGATCCGCAGGCGGACCGCGGCCGCCGGGCCTGGGTGCCCTGCCCGAGCTGCGCCGACCACCGTGCGTGCGACACCTGCGCGGACGGGCGCACCTGCTCGGTGCACTGGCGCTACCTCCTCGCCCACACCGGCAGCGTGCTGCACCTACAGTGCCCGTCGTGCACCCATGTGTGGGAGCACGAGACCGGCTTCGGAGCCACCCGTTCCGTGTCCGAGCGGACCATCGGCGGCCTTCGGCACGAGTGACCGGCAGAAACCGGCGGTCAGTGGGGAAGGAGCTGCTGGCCGCCGTCGATGTCGTACGTCGCCCCGGTGAGCGCCTCGTTGACCATGAGGTGCACGGCCAGGGCCGCGACGTCCTGCGGTCCGACGACCCGCCGGATGGGCAGTGTGGTGCGCAGCTCCTCGCGCCGGGACTCCAGCTGATCGCCCAGAAGCGAGGCCGACAGCGGCGTGTCGACGAATCCGGCGGCGATCAGGTTGACCCGCACCGGCGCGATCTCCAGGGCGAGGTTCGCGACCAGGGCGGGCAGTGCGGCGGTCATGGCGGACACCACGCTCATGCCGACGGCCGGACGCCGGCCCCCGGTGCCGCCGATGAACAGCAGCGTGCCTCCGGCCCGGACCCTGTCACGGCTGTGGCGGGCGACGCCGAGGGGCATCACGAGGCGATCGGCGATGTCCCGGCGGACGGCGTCGAGGTCCATGTCCGCCAGGGGCGAGTAGGCGGGTGCGCCCGCGGTGACCATGACATGGTCGACCGGCCCGGACAGGCCTACGAAGAACTGCCCGAGGCGGACGTCGTCGGTGGCGTCGAACGCCGCCGTGACCTGCGGTTCGAGTTCGAGTTCCGCCTGCCGCAGCCGCTCGGGGTTGCGGCCGACCAGAACCAGCCGTCCGCCCTCGGCACGCACCCTGCGGGCGGTCTCCAGGCCGATTCCCGAGCTGCCTCCGATCACCACGACGGTCTGGCCTTCGAGGCCGGCCGGACGGTACGTGCTGCTCTCTCGGTCCGTCTCGCGGTCCGTCATCCCTGCCTCCGTCCGGGGTTCGGCCTGGGTCCATTGTCGTGCTCCGGGCCGTCGTCCGCCTGCGCACCGGCCCGCCCGCAGCCTGCGCGGCAGCCCGTCCCGCCGGGCGGGGCGGCCTCCGTGCGGTGTCGTCGGCCTCCCTCACCGCGCCCAGCGGACATCGTAGGATTGCCCGAAAGATCTCGATATGCATGGTTTGGGCATAGGTCGGGAGAAGCAGGTGGGCCGCATCAGCGCGGTCGTCGTGATCAAGCCCCGCCGGGAGTTCTCGTGCCGCGTGACCGGATCCGCAGGGCCCTCCGCCGGTACCGCGGTGGGCGGCCCGAGGACGTCGGAGCACGGCAGCGGAGGAAGCCGGAGTCGCGGTGGGTGCGCTGGCTCCCGGCCGGCTACGTCGTGGTGATCCTTGCTCTCGAACCCCTCACCCCGGTGCAGTGGCCGGTGAGCTTCCTGCTCACCGCCCTCCCCGTGATCGCCGCCTTCTCCTACGGTCCCGTCGCCGTCGCCGGGGTCACGGTGTTCGCCGTCGGGTTCGAGATGGTCCTGGCCGGTACCCCGTGCTGCGCGGGCCGCGAGGTGGGGTACCTGTGGGAGCGCCACTATGTGACCGCGTACATCTGCACCGCCCTGCTCGGGGTGCTCGGCACGATCCTCGCCGCTCACCGGATCCGCCGGGAGCGGACCCTGGCGTCCGTGCGTTCCGTGGCCGAGACCGCGCAGCAGGTGCTGCTGAGCCCGGTGCCCCACCGCCTCGGGCCGATCAGGGTGGAGACCCTCTACCTGTCCGCCGCCGCGGAGGCGCGCATCGGCGGCGACCTGTACGAGGCGGTGCCCAGTCCGTACGGGGTGCGCCTGCTCATCGGCGACGTCCGGGGCAAGGGCCTGGTCGCGGTGGAGACGGCGGCGACGATGCTCGGCGCCTTCCGCGAGGCCGCCCACGACGAACCCGATCTCACCGCGGTGGCCCGCCGGGTCGAGGACAGCATGCACCGCAGGGCGGCCCTGCTCCCGCCCGGCAGCGAGGTGGCCGAACGCTTCGTCACGGCGGTGTTCGCCGAGATCCCCGATCACGAGCCCGTGGTCCGTATCGTCAACTGCGGTCACCCGCCACCCCTGCTCATCAGCCACGACGGCGTCGTCGAGCTGGAGCCGGACGATCCCTCGCCGCCCGTCAACATCGGTGTGCTGGTCGACAAGCACCACCGGGTGGACGTACGGCGTTTCCGTCCCGGCGATCTGCTCCTGCTCTACACCGACGGTGTGACCGAGGCCCGCGACGAGGGCCGGAACTTCTATCCCCTCCTCGACCGGGTGCGGTCGTGGGGCTTCCTCGAACCCCGCGCGCTGCTGGACCGGCTCCACGAGGACCTGCTCGCCCACACCGGCGGGATCCTGGACGACGACACCGCCGCCCTCGCCGCGTACCGCACCCAGGAGCCCCCGAAGCCCCGTGCCGACCACGAGGGGAGCCGCGACCTCGGTCAACCCGGCTCCGGACCGGGATCCCCGGTCTCCGCCGGCAGTGCCAGCTCGGCCCAGATCACCTTGCCCTGGGGGGTGTAGCGGGTGCCCCAGCGTTCGGACATCTGCGACACCAGGAACAGGCCCCGGCCGCCCTCGTCCATCGTCGCGGCGTACCGCAGATGCGGCGAGGTGCTGCTGCCGTCGGCCACCTCGCAGATCAGCGCGCGGTCGTGGATCAGACGCACATGGATCGGCTCGGAGCCGTAGCGGATGGCGTTGGTGACGAGTTCGCTCAGGATCAGCTCCAGCACGAAGCCGAGCTCGAACAGGCCCCACTCCTCCAGCTTGCCGGTCACGGCCTCGCGCATCGCCCCGACGGCGGCCGGCTCGCCGGGCACGTCCCAGTCGGCGATCCGTTCGGGCGGCAGGCCGCGGGTACGGGCGACGAGCAGGGCGACGTCGTCCTTGGGGCGGTCGGGCAGCAGCGCGTCCAGGACCGCCTGGCAGCTCTCCTCGGGGCTGCGCTCGGGGTGGCCCGCCAGCGCGTCGGCGAGCAGCTGCATGCCCTCGTCGAGGTCGCGTCGGCGGTCCTCGATGAGTCCGTCGGTGTACAGGACGAGCTGGGTGCCCTCGGCGAGCTCCAGCTCGGCGGTCTGGAACGGCAGGCCGCCCAGGCCCAGCGGAGGCCCGGCCGGCAGGTCGGGGAAGGTGGCGACGCCGTCCGGGCACACGAGCGCCGGGGCCAGGTGCCCCGCCCGTGCCATGACGCAGCGGCGCGTCACGGGGTCGTAGATCGCGTACAGGCAGGTGGCGCCCATGACGCCGGCGGGGCTCTCCGTGTCCGCCTCCTCCTGGTCCATGCGGCCCACCAGGTCGTCGACATGGCTGAGCAGCTCGTCGGGCGGCAGGTCGAGTGCGGAGAAGTTGTGCACCGCGGTGCGCAGCCGCCCCATCGTGGCGGCGGCGTGCAGGCCGTGGCCGACCACGTCGCCGACGGCCAGCGCGACCCGGCCGCCCGGCAGCGGGATCACGTCGAACCAGTCGCCGCTGACCCCCGACTGGGCGGGCAGGTAGCGGTAGGCGACCTCCAGCGCGTTCTGCTCGGGCAGGGCCCTGGGCAGCAGACTGCGCTGGAGGGTGACCGCCAGCGCGTGCTCGCGGGCGTAGCGGCGGGCGTTGTCGAGGCTGACCGCGGCCCGGGCCACGAGCTCCTCCGCCAGCGACACCTCCTCCTCGTCGAAGGGCGCGTGCTGCGTGGAGCGCCAGAAGTTGGCCATGCCCAGCACCACACCGCGGGCCCGGATCGGGGCGGTGATGAGGGACCGGATGCCGTAGTCGAGGATCCGCCGGGTGCGTTCGGGGTCCTGGGCGTGCCAGCCGGTGGCGGTCGTCAGGTCGGCCACCAGTTCGGAACGGCCCGAGCCGTAGCCGCGGGCCTGCGGGGTGGACGGCACGAAGTCGATCAACCGCCCCTTCTCGTAGAGCGGGTGGTCGTCCCTGACGCCGTACACGGCCGTGCGCCGCATGCCGGTCGCCGTGGCGGCCGGCTCCTCGCCGTGCAGCACGCCGTCGGCCAGGTCCACGGTGACGTAGTCCGCGAACCGCGGGACCGCCACGTGCGCCAGCTCGTCGGCGGTGCGCAGCACGTCCAGGGTGGTCCCGATGCCCAGGCCCGCGTCGTACAGCAGCTTGAGCCGTTCGCGCGCGATCTCGGCCCTGCCGGTCACCGCCTGGAGTTCCGTGGAGTCGCGCAGGGTGACCACGGTGCCCTTGGGGCCGCCGTCGCGGTCCGTGGGCCGCTGGTTGACCGCGAGCAGGCGCTCCCCGGCGAAGTACACCTCGTCGGAGGCCTCGCGGCCGGACGCGAGCAGCGACCGCAGCTCGGGGGCGAGGCGGGGCAGGTCCGTCACGTGCCGGCCCTCGGCGTCCGGCGGCAGGCTCAGCAGCCGGACGGCCTCGTCGTTCGCCAGCAGCAGCCGTCCGTCGCCGCCGACGATGAGCACGCCTTCGCGTACGGAGTGCAGCACCGCGTCGTGATGGTCGTACATGCGGCTCATCTCGTCCGGGGCCAGGCTGTGGGTCTGCCGGCGCAGCCGTCTGGCGACCAGGACCGTGCCGCCGGTGGCCAGCACCAGGGCCGCGATCCCGGTGCCCAGGATGATCGGGAGTTGCCGTTCCACCGCGCCGGTGACGTTCTTGACCTTCAGTCCGGCGGACACCAGGGCGACGACGTGGCCGTCGGGGTCCTCGACCGGGACGATGGCCTGCACCTCGTGACCCAGCGGCCCGCGGACGCTCTCCACGTACACCTGTCCGTGCAACGAGGGCTCGATGTTGCCGACGAACCGCTTGCCGATCCGGCTCGGCAGCGGGTGGGTGTAACGGATGCCCTTGGTGTCCATGATCACGATGAAGTCGACCCCGGCCGCCTTGCGCCCCGCCTCGGTGAGCGGTTGGAGGATCTTGCTCGGGTCCGGGCTCTGCACGGCCGCCAGGACGCCGGGCGAGTGCGCGTAGGCCTGCGCCACCGCCACGGAACGGCGCTCGGCCTCGGCCTTGGTGTCCCGCTCCGACTGGAGGAAGACCGCCACTACGCCGCAGGCCACGAGCAGGACGACCAGGGCCACTTGGAGCACCAGCACCTGCCCCGCCACGCTGCGGGGGCTTTTGCCGACCAGGCGTCCGAGCCAGCGGCGTCGAAAATCGGCGAAACGATTCGCCATGTGACCTTTGTAGCACTGGTGATCCCGGGGGGCCATGTCCGCACCACCGGGGCGGCCGGCGCCCCCGGATCCGCCCGGGGCACGAGAGGGGGCAGCCGTCGCGCGGGGACGGGTCAGCCGTCGCGCGGGACGGGCCTGATCCGTGGCACCGCCCGGCTCAGGTCCAGCACACCCAGCACGATCAGCACGGCGCCCAGCACCTCGGGGACGAGCCACCAGCCGGTCCGGATCTCCTCGCCGAACAGGAACACCCCCAGCGCGAGGCTCACCGCCGCGTCCCCGACGGTCAGCGCGGGCTGGGCGGCGGCCAGCGGGCCGGCCTGGAGCGAGTTCTCCAGCAGCACGACGGCGGCGATCCCGGTGAGCGCGAACCCGTACGTCTGCCAGGAGCGGAGGAACGCCGGGAGGCCGGCGTCGGCGAAGGTGCCCGCGGCGGACTTGAGCAGCGCGGCCGTCAGGGCGTTGCCGATCGCGGCGGCCGCCGCCAGCACCGCGGCCCGGAAGGCCGCCGGACGCCCCGGGCGGGTCACGGCCACGGCCACGGCCATCGCGCCCAGACACAGTACGAGCGCGGGCACCCAGCGGACGACGGCGGCCTGGTTTCCGGCGCCGTGCGGTGCGGCCGCGGCCAGGGCGACACCGAGGCCCACGACCACACCGCACACCCCGCGCCAGCCCGTGCCCGGCAGTCGGCGGTGCAGCAGGTGCGCCCCGATGAGCAGGGCGAACGGCAGTTCCAGGATGAACAGCGGCTGGACCAGGGCGAGCGGTCCGTTGATCAGCGCGAGAGCCTGGAAGAGCGCGGCCCCGGCCACGCCCGCGATGCCGATCAGCCATGCGGGCTTGTGCATCAGTTCGAGCAGCAGCCGCAGCCCGCTGCGGTTGCTGTCCGACGCGGCCTTGCGCTGGAACGCGGTCCCGGTGGCATTGCTCAGGGCACCCGCGACCGCGAACACCGCAGCCAGCTCGATCACCTTCGGTCACCTGTCCGCGAGACGGCCCCCGCCCCAGTTTCGGAAACCGACGGCGAACCGACCACCCGGGCGCCACGCGAACCGGCCACCCGGGCGGCGCGCGGACCGGCCACCGGTCACAGCGGGAGAGCCGGCCGCCCGGAATTCCTGGGCGCCGGGGCCCGCCTGCTCACTCGCCGCGGCCCGCCGGGGTGCCCTGTTCCGCACCGTCCCGCTCCCCGCGCCCGACAAGGGTCTGCAAGGTGCGGATCAGCTGTCCGGCGTCCGGGCCGGACAGCGGAGCGAGGAAGCGGCGCTCCCCTTCCAGACGGGCCCGTTCGGCGGCACGGAAGCGGTCCCGGCCCACCGGCGTCAGCTCCACGATGTTCCTACGCCGGTCCTGGGCACTGCGGCGACGCTCGACGAACCGTTTCCCCTCCAGCGCGTCGACGAGCGCCACCATGGTCGTCCGGTCGACCCCCAGCACGGCCGCGGCCTCCGCCTGGGACAGCGGACGGCCTCCGGCGAACACGGCGAGGACCGCCAGTTCGCGGCCGTCGACGCCGAACGGCGCCAGCGCTCGGGCGGACTCCTCGGCCAGCCGCAGCTGTGCGTGCTTGAGCAGGTGGCCGAGGCGGCCGGCGAGCACCGCCGAGGGGTCCGGCGAGCCGTCGTCCGAGCCGTCGCCGTGCGTCACGGCACCAGCGTATCCACTGATAGTCAGTTCTGCTGATGATCAGCTACGCCGACGATATGCCGCCGGGGTGGCGGCAGACGGAGAATGGGCGAGTGACGGCCGTGTCGGAGCGGCAGCACGGCCCGGTGACGTTCGGGATCAAGACCACTCCGGGAGTTGACCGGAGCCCGGGATGACACCGGACGCGTTAGAGTCGACGGGCTTCCGCCCGGCCGCCGTCACCGTCCGCTCGCCCCGCCGCTCCGGGCTCTCCCGCCGGACCGCGGCCCACCAGCCCAGCCAGCCCAGTGAGGTGGTACCGCTTGAGCATCGTCGATCTCGCCGCGCTCGGTGAGTCCTTCACCCGCGACCCGTATCCCGTCTACGCGAAGTTACGGGCCCAGGGTCCGGTGCACCGGATCCGGATGCCGGAAGGAGGCGCGCAGGCCTGGCTCGTCGTCGGACACGAGGAGGGGCGTGCCGCGCTGGCCGATCCACGGCTCTCGAAGGACTGGGGCAAGGCGTCCCCCGCCCTTCCGCTCAGTGCCGTGTCCTCCGGCCCGCACATGCTCAGGGCAGACCCGCCCGACCACACCCGGCTGCGCAGGCTGGTCGCCCGGGAGTTCACGCCCCGCCGGGTGGAGGAACTCGCCCCGCGCGTCCAGGAGACCACCGACGCGCTGCTGGACCGGATGCTCGCCGCGCCGGACGGGCGCGCCGACCTCGTCGAGGCGCTGTCCTTCCCGCTGCCCATCTCGGTGATCTGTGAACTCCTCGGCGTCCCGGACCTGGACCGGGAGTCCTTCAGGACCTGGTCGAACGACGCGCTCGGCGCCACCGACGCCGGACAGCGCAGGGCCGCCGCGACCTCGATGGCGCGATTCATCGGGGAGTTGGTCGACGGCAAGCGCGAGCGGCCAGGACAGGATCTGCTGAGCGCGCTGATCCACGGTTCGGACGACACCGGCGACCGGCTGTCCCATGAGGAACTCGTCGGCATGGCCTGGCTGTTGCTCGTCGCCGGGCACGAGACGACCGTGAACCTCATCTCCAACGGCGTGCTCGCCCTGCTCACCCATCCCGATCAACTGGCGGCACTGCGAGCGGACTTCTCGCTCATCGACGCCGCAGTCGAGGAGATGCTGCGCTACGACGGCCCGGTGGAGACCCCCACGTTCCGCTTCACCACCGAGCCGGTGACGATCGGCGGCACGGTGATCCCGGCCGGCGGGGAACTCGTCCTCGTCGCCATCGCGGACGCCAACCGCGATCCCGCCCGCTTCGCCTCCCCCGACCGCTTCGACATCTCGCGTGACGCCCGCGGCCATGTGGCGTTCGGCCACGGCATCCACTACTGCCTGGGCGCTCCGCTGGCCCGGCTGGAGGCGCGCATCGCCGTCAGGAGCCTGCTGGAACGCTGTCCCGACCTGACGCTGGACATCCACCCCGCGGCGATCGGCTGGCGGCAGGGGATGCTGATCCGCGGCCCGCGCAGTCTGCCCGTGCGGTTCGGCGCCTAGAGCCTGTCCGGCGGGTCACGCCCTGGACCTCCGACGCGGTCCGGCCGGTCAGGGGCCCGGCCGGGCCTCGTCCTGTACCAGGCCGACGACATGGGCGGTGACCGTGTCCAGGATGCCGTCCCAGTCGGTCTGCGCGCCGAGCACGAGATAGTGGAGCGTGAGTCCGTCGGTCGTGGCGGCGAGGTAGCGGGACAGGACCGGGAGGGGCACGCGGAGCCGGAGACCCATGGTGCGGCAGAGGCTGCCGATGAGTTCGGCGTAGACGTCGCCGTACAGTTCGTGCTGCCGGCGGGCCAGGTGCGCGAACTCCGCCCGGCGCAGGGCGTATTGCGTCAGCTCATAGGTGAGCATGTGCTCGGCGGGGTGGGCGCGGACGTGGTCCCAGTACGCCTGGAACCCCGCCCGCACGGTCTCCTCCAGGGTGTCGCGCGGCCGCAGGGCCTGCTTGACGACGCTCACGGAGTGGTCGGTGATGGTCGTGATGACGGACTCCACCAGGGCCTGCTTGGAGTCGAAGCAGTAGTGGAAGACGCTCAGCGACACGCCCGCCTCGGCGGCGATGGACCGGGTCGTCGTCCTGTCGACGCCGTCCCGGGTCATCGCCCTGATCGCCGCTTCCGTCAGCTGTCGTCGTCGTTCGGCCGACGGCATCCGCGCCATCCGTGTGCCCTTCGCGCTCGTCGCCGCCCGTGGCCCACCGGGATCAGCCGGGAGCCACGGCCGTGGTCAACTTCCGTACACGCCCACGTCGTAGAGCGAGTACCCCCAGCCGGTGCCGCGGCCCAGGCCGTGGATCCGGACGTAGCGGGCCGGGCTGCCGTCGAACCGGGCCGTGTCCAGGCCGCCGTCACCGGAGTCGGTGGCCCATGCGGTCCGCCAGGTCGTCCCGTCGGTGGAGAGCTCGATGCGGTACGACTTCCCGTACGCGCGCTCCCAGTCGAGGGTGACGCGCTTGACCAGGTACGTGTCGCCCAGGTCGATGCGCAGCCACTGGTCGTCGCTCCAGTCGCTGGCCCAGCGGGTGTCGCGGGTGCCGTCCACCGCCCGGCCCGGCGCGTAGCTGGTGAACGGGTTCCACTCCGCCGAACTGGCCGTGGCCGCGGCGCCCCTGGCCAGGTCGACGCCCGCCCGGTGCCGTTCCGTCGCTCCCCAGGTGCCGAGATAGGACTCGGCGCCCCGGAAGAGGTCGTCCACCACGTCCTGGCCGCCGACCAGCCGGATGTCCTCGATCCAGTCCGGGACGAGGCCGTAGTGCGCGGCTCCGTCGGTGTTCAGGTCCCAGGTGCGCTGCCCGGTCGTCTGCCGGTCGATGACGGAACCGCCGTCGACGCTCCTGAAGGGGTACGTGACCTTGTTCGGGGCGTCGGCGCCGCGCGGTGCCGGCCAGCCGCCGACGCCGTTCATGTCCGTTCCGTACCCGTAGCCCACGTCGTACTTGTCGCGCAGCGCCTTCGTGCGCCTGGCCTCCGCGGTGAAGCCCTCGGATCCGTGCATGTACTGGGCGATGAATCCGCCGACGCCGTAGACCCGTTCGGTCCAGTTCAGGTCCATCCAGCTGTGCGAGGAGATCACGCCGGGATACGAGTCGGCCTCCAGGATGTCGAGCGCCCGGCCGACCGCCTTGACGCTCATGTGGTCGATCTCCAGCATCATCTTGCGTTTCATCATGCCGCGTACGGCGTACTCGCCGAGGTCGGTCAGGCCACGGGTGTTGCACTGCGCGTCCGTGTCGTAGGCGGGGACGGCCACGCCCGCGGGCAGGTCCTTCTCCGCGGCGGAGGCGGCGGTGCCGATGGGGTTGTCGTGCTGGGGTCCGGTGCACTTCTCGGTCTTCCAGAAGGTGCCGGTCGACAGGAACTGCCCGACGTTGATGGCCGTTCCGAGTCCGCCCTCGTCGAAGCGCACCCCGCACAGCGCGTTGTCGAACTTGTGGCACAGGAACATGCTGCGCACGCCCAGTCCGTACAGTTCGTCGAGTCCGGCGTCGATGTCGGCCTTGCTGCACTGCGGGATGTCCAGGATCTGCTTGCAGCCGAACGGTTCGGACGTCTCCACCCCCAGGACCACCGCGAGCTTGCCCTGCTCGATCACCGAGCGGGCCTGCGCGCTGTCGGTGACGATCCGGAACCAGCCCCTGCCGGTGCCGCCGTACATCTTGTCGATGTACGCCTGGAGGTCGTAGGTGAGCTTCGCCTGGAGCCGGATCGACGTCATCTCGTCGCAGCCGCGGTCCTTGAAGAAGTACACCGAGCAGATCACGCCGTTGGTGACGAGGTCGTTGACGAGCACCCGCTGGCCGCCGCGCCAGGCCCGCTCGACCCAGGCGTAGTAGTTCTGCTGGTGGGTCAGCGAGTCATGGGCGGGCCAGTCCTTGAAGGTGGGCCAGCCGACCGGGTCGTGCTTGCCGTCACCGCCGCGGGTGATGTAGTCGAAGATCGCGAGCGAGCCGTCGGGGTAGTGCTCGGGACAGTCCTTGAGCGCGTCGGCGATCCCCGCCTCCGAGAACGGCTTGCCGCAGATGAGCCGCCCGCCGAAGCCCTCGTTCGCCATCAGATGGTCGTGCGCGTCGACGAAGCCGCGCACCTCTCCCTGGGCGTCGACGCCCTTGAACGGCTCGCCGGTGACGCCGATCTGCGAGTCCGGCGCGGGCCGTGCCGTCGGGATCCACCAGTCGGTGCCTGCCGCCGAGCTCGGCGTGGGACCGAGGGCCATGACGAGCACGAGGAAGAACAAGGAGAAAACGGTGACATGACGGCGTCCGCGGCCGGTGCGTCCAGTCCTGCTCACTGCCCACATCCCTTGGTCGGGGGGATGGCACGGTCGACGGGCCAGGCCGTGGCCGTGTGCGGTCGTCCCCGACCGTGGCCTGGATTGTCATGACCGGCGCAAAACTTTCGATGAGCATGACCACCGGCGCTTGACGAGTCAAGAGTCCGGGACGGTTGACCTGATGGGCCATCAGTGAGCGGGCGCGGGCCGGAGGCCGTGACCTCGGGGCGGCCGGCAGGCGGCCGGACCGCCCC